>JBDSKU010000278.1:0-13062 GCA_039916745.1 Nitrospiraceae bacterium | reverse complement strand
ACGATGCGATCTCTCCGATCGTGGATACGGACTCCATTAATATGGATGTCGTCTTCCTTGCCTCCCGTTATGGCAAGGGCGGGGACGACTACCTCAACTGCCCGATGGACGAAGCGACCTACAATGCCTTTTACGAAGCCTTACTGGCCGCGGAGAAAGTGCAACCCAAAGAATTCGAAAAGGCCGCCTACTTCGAAGGCTGCATCCCCATCGAGGTGATGGCCGAGCGGGGCCGTCAGACCATGCAATTCGGTCCATTGAAACCGGTGGGCCTGGAAAATCCCAAGACAGGGAAAAGAGCCTATGCGGTGGTACAGCTCCGGACAGAAAACGCCCATCGCTCCTGCTACAACCTTGTGGGATTTCAAACGAAGCTGACCTATGGAGAACAGAAGCGCGTGTTTCGTATGATTCCAGGCCTCGAACAAGCGGAGTTTCTCCGCTACGGCAGCCTGCATCGCAACACGTTTATCAATTCTCCCTCACTGCTGCGCAATACCCTCCAGTTCAAGGCACGCGGGACCCTCTTCTTTGCCGGACAGCTGGTCGGCGTCGAGGGCTATACGGACTCCGCCGCGATGGGAGGGTTGGCCGGCATCAATGCGGCTCGCGGCCTGGCAGGGTTGCCATTAGTCACCCCGCCACCCACCACGGCGCATGGCTGTCTGACGACATACATTACAACCGCAGACCCTCGTCACTTTCAGCCGATGAATACGAATTTCGGGCTCTTTCCTCCCCTTGCCACCGCGACGAGAGATAAAGAGAGCAAGCGACGGCTCACAGGGCAACGGGCGCTTGAGGACTTGACGGCATGGATGACGCAATCCGAAATTTCATGACCTTCCTGAACCTGGAACGTCACGCATCGCCTGAGACCGTCCGCAACTATGGGTCGGATCTCCGACAGTTTCACACGTTCATGAAGGCGGAACGTCCCGGCCTGTCTACGCTCATTCCTTCTACGGTAACAACAGAGTCTGTTCGGGCCTATCTTCACTGGTTGGATCGCAAACAGGAAAAGAGCACGTCGATAGCCCGAAAGCTCGCGGCCCTCCGCAGCTTCTATCGTTTTCTGCAACGCGAGGGCATCGTCGTCCTCAATCCTGCCGAGACCATCAGGACGCCGAAACAGCCGAAACATCTTCCACGTGTGTTGACCAAGGACGACGCCGCCGCGCTGATGGACTTTCCTGCCGGCCAAACAGAATCGTCCTTCCGGGACTCTGCGCTGCTGGAGACGCTCTATTCGACCGGGGCGCGTGTGAGTGAGCTCGTGGGGATCAATCTTGAAGATCTGCGACTGTCCGAGGGACTGGTCCACCTGCGAGGAAAAGGCCGGAAAGAACGCATCGTACCGATCGGATCTGTGGCCCTCAAGGCCATCCACAGCTATCGGGCATCCTTGAAGCCATCGGCCAGCAGCCCTCCGCCATCAGCTCCTGTCTTTTTGAATGTGAGAGGGGCCCGGCTGACGACTCGGAGTGTAGCCCGTATCGTAGCCTATTATTCGAACCGGCTTGCCGGTGGTTCCGTGAGCCCCCACACGCTGCGGCATTCCTTTGCCACCCATCTGCTTGATGAAGGGGCCGATCTGCGGTCGATTCAAGAAATGCTGGGGCATGCGTCATTGAGCACAACACAAAAGTATACGCACCTGGCGACGGATCAGCTCCTCGCCGTATACGATAAGACACATCCGCGAGCCGGTCGCTCAGCCAGCGGCCGTGTGATAAAAGACGACAAGGCATGATCAGGATTGGGCTGCAGCGGCCGATATGGGCGCGAGCCTCGGGATTTTCGCGTAACGGGAGCCACGCATGAATAAACTCATCAAGAAAGCAGACGTGCTGATCGAAGCTTTGCCCTATATCCGGACATTCAAGGGCAAAACCATCGTGATTAAATATGGCGGTCATGCGATGACCGATGCGGTCCTGAAAGAGCGCTTCGCCCAGGATGTCGTGCTCTTGAAATATGTGGGTCTCAATCCGGTCATTGTGCATGGTGGGGGGCCCCAGATCGACAAGATGCTCCACCGCTTGGGCATTGAAGCCAAGTTTCGCCATGGGGTGCGGGTCACCGATGACGCCACCCTGGAAATTGTGGAGATGGTGCTGGCCGGTAAGATCAATATGGAAATCGTGGACCTCCTGAATCGCCATGGCGGCCTCGCCGTCGGATTAAGCGGAAAAGACGGCGGGCTCATTCTGTCTCGGCCACTCACAGCCAAAGCCTGGGCAGCCAGTCTGGAAAAAGATCTCGATGACGGCGATGGGGACGAGGATTTTGGCTGTGTCGGAGAAGTCCAGTCTATCGATCCCACGCTGGTACGGAAGCTCCAGCAGGATCACTACATTCCCGTCATCGCACCAATCGGCACCAATCGCGAAGGGAACACGTACAACATTAATGCCGATCTCGTGGCCGGAGCGATGGCCGCCGCACTCGGTGCGGAAAAGCTGGTGATGATGACCGATGTAAAGGGTATTCGCGATGCAAATGGACGCCACCTCTCCACGGTCTCACGCAAAGACGTGCAGCGGATGGTCAAGAAAGGCACGATCAGCGAAGGGATGTTGCCCAAGGTGCATGCCTGCTTGGATGCGCTCGGTGGCGGCGTCGGCAAAGCCCATATCATCGACGGTCGAATATCCCATGCCATTCTCCTCGAAGTATTCACGCGTAAAGGTATTGGGACCGAGATCACAGCGTAGTCGGTTCATCCGGTCAGTCTCTTGTTGTGGCCAACCAACACGTTCGAATCATCCGCCATCTTGAAGCCCTCATGGGCGAGCGTCATCCTGAGACGAGCCCTCGCGCGCTTCGAAGGGCGGCGCACTATCTGACCACGCAATTTTCCAAGTCTGGCTGGTCCACCAACAGCCAGTTCGTCAATGCCTGGGGCAATACCTATCGCAATGTCGTAGCGACGAAATATCCAAGCCGACAAAGACTGGGCAAGGAACTCCCTCCAATCTTGATCGGAGCCCATTACGACACCGTGCCTGGATCCCCGGGCGCGGATGATAATGCCAGTGGACTCGTGGTCCTTCTCGAAGTGGCTTCACAGCTCAGCATGACACCTCTGGCGCGACCAGTCTGGATCGTAGCCTTCTGTCTCGAAGAGCAAGATCGACTGGGGAGTCGGGCCTTCGCGTCCCGACTGAAAGCGGAAGGCCGTGAGTTGGCCGGTGCCATTATTCTGGAATGTGTCGGGTTTGCCAGAACCGAAGATGGCACGCAACAGGTTCCCCCCGGAGTCCCGATCGCGGTACCGACCCAGGGAGATTTTCTGGCTATGGTAGGCAACGAGGCCTCCAAGGCGTTAGTGCTCCAGCTTGAACAGGATGCCCGGCAACATAAGCCACGACTCAAAACTCTGTCATTGCTCGTGCCTGGGCGAGGGGAGGCCATGCCTCATACCAGACGCAGCGATCATGCCTCGTTCTGGGATGCAGGCTATCCAGCTGTGATGTTGACCGATACGGCAAATTTTAGAAATCCGCATTACCATCGTGAGACCGATACCATGGACACATTAAATCTTAAATTTCTCTCTAGCGTGGCAGCAACCGTAACCGCCACTGTCATTCAAATCGCTGGAGCTCGATCATGAAGACCAGTCGTACCAAGCTGGCCCCCGCGACTCGTCGTCTCGTGACCGAGGTCTATCATCGCCTCGACTATGGCGTACTGGGACCGGTCTATTGTTATGAAGGCGGAGATGAGTTTTGGCTGGCCAAACGGAAGCCCTGTGAACGTCTCGGGAGTCGCGCCGCCGTGGTCTTGAGGCGAAAACTGAGACGGGGCGGCCGGAGCCTCTATGTCGGAGCCGGAGTGGCGGAACTCCCTGCCTTGATGATGGAAGTGCTGGAGCTGGATCGAACCGTAGAACCCTACAATCTCCGGAGAGCCGAAGTCTCAGCCCTCAACCCCGCCTGCCACTCGATTCCCCTCTCGTTCCGTGCGATCGATGCCGCGAAGGCGAAGGGCCGATTCGATCATCTCTGGATGGTCAGCGTCTTGAACGACCCTGAGCGATTCCCCAATCTGTCGCCTCTCTCCTATGGACGAGGCGATGCGCTCACTCTCGACCCCGTGAAATTTGAGAAAGAGCGCCGCATCGTACGGGCCTTGGTTGCCCTCTGTATGGGCAAGCTTGCACTCCCTGGCTTGGTCACGACGACTACAGAAGAAGTGATCTGGATTGCCGAGTGGTGCCACAAGCACCGAATCCTCTATACAGTTGGGAGGCGCTACTATCCGACTGCGCTGGTAGGAGATCCGATCTGCTTCGTACAAATCAGCAAGAAAGACTAGCGGCTGCTAAATTCTGAAACCTGGTTTAGCTTTTGAAGTATTATCTAAATACTGGCTGGCATACTTCACATAGTTCTCCGCTGACGCCTTAATCCACGCAAGCTCTTCCGCCGTGACCGACCGTTTGACCTTTGCCGGTGATCCAAGGACGAGGCTGTTGGGTGGAACGATGGTCTGTTCCGTGATCAAGGCACCCGCCCCGACGACAGAATCTTCTCCGATCACAGCCCCATCCATAATGATGGCGCCCATGCCGATCAACACGCGATCGTGAATCGTGCAACCGTGGAGGATCACGCCATGGCCGACGGTCACCTCATTGCCGATGATGAGCGGATGGGTATCGTGGGAGACGTGCAACATGCAGAGGTCCTGCACGTTGGTCCGGTTACCGATCCGGATATAATGCACATCCCCGCGAATAACAGCATGGAACCAGACGCTGCAATGCTCGCCCAGCACGACATCGCCAATGACAATGCCGGTTTCTTCGATGAAACAAGAGGTCGGGACAGTGGGTTTGATGCCCTGAAACGTGCGAATCATAAGCCTACTGTAGGGGAATCGTCTCCTGACCTGCAAGAGGCGATTGATTGACAGGCTTTTCAAGCGTCCCGTAGACTAGCCCTCATGGCTACACGATTGATCACGCCCTCGCGCCCGAGCAAAAAGAAAACCACAATCGGGTTCGTCAACCTGGGTTGTTCGAAGAACCAGGTCGATTCCGAAGTCATGTTAGGCACCTTGGTGGCGGACGGGTTTGCCCTGACTGCCGATCCAAAGAAGGCCGAAGTGGTCATCATTAATACGTGTGGTTTCATCGAAGAAGCCAAGCAGGAGTCGATCGATACAATCATTGCGCACGGCAAACTCAAAGACAATGGATCCTGTCGCGTATTGATTGCCGCCGGCTGTCTGGCGCAACGGTATCAAGGAGATCTCCTCAAACAACTGCCGGAACTCGATGGAGTGGTGGGAACCGGTGAGTTCGGGAAGATCGCGGAAATTTGCAGAGATCTATTAGTGCCCAAAAAGCGGCAGCAACGGCTCTGGATCAGCGAGCCTCCCTATCTCTATGACGCAGATGCGCCACGGCTCCGTCTCGGAAAGCCTCATAGTGCCTATGTGAAAATCGCCGAAGGCTGTAACCGGAATTGTGCGTTCTGCGCGATCCCCTTGATGAGAGGCAAACAACGAAGCCGCCCCGTAGAATCGATCGTCGCCGAAGCCATTCGCCTCGTTGCAGAAGGCGTGAAGGAAATCAACCTCATTTCCCAGGACACCGTGAATTACGGCGTCGATCTTGGCCTGCGCCAAGGCCTTACCACACTGCTTCGCGAGCTGGTGAAGGTGAAAGACTTACATTGGATCAGGCCGTTCTACCTCTACCCGCAACAAGTATCGGACGAGTTGTTGGATCTCTACGCGGGAGAAGAAAAGATCACCAAGTACATCGATATGCCGCTGCAGCATATCAACGATCGCATGCTCAAGCGGATGCACCGGCTGGGCGATCGGAATACCATCACCTCTCTCGTTGAACGAATCCGGACGCGCATTCCCGCGGTCACGTTTCGCACAGCCTTCATCGTGGGATTTCCAGGGGAGACGGAGCAGGCGTTCGACGAACTACGAAGCTACGTGGCAGAGGCCGAGTTCGATCGCGTGGCAGTGTTTTTGTATTCAGATGAAGAAGATACGCCGGCAGTCGGGCTCGACGAGAAGATCGAACGGTCGGTCATGGACGAACGGCGGAATGAGCTTTTGGCGGTGCAAGAAGAGATTGCAGCTGCACGGGGCCAAGCTCGTATCGGCTCTGTCATGGAGGTTCTGGTCGAAGGGGTTTCAGAAGAGACGGACCTGTTGCTCGAAGGCCGCCATGAAGGGCTGGCTCCGGAGATCGACGGCGTCGTCTATATCAATGATGGATCAGCCATGGCAGGGGACGTCGTCAAGGTCGAGATCACCGATGCGGCGCTCTATGACCTGGTCGGCCACATCGTCCCTTAGCAGGCTGCTGAAAAAGCCCACCAGCGTCGTTCTCGCCTCGAAAGCATCCTCAACGTAGCCAGAGGCTACGCCTCCGGTGCTTCCATCGGCTACGGCCTTGCTGGATGGCCTTTTTGAGCAGCCTGTTTGCGCAACTGGCTGGATCGTTCCCTGTCTAAGACGCCTAAACTAACCACTCTATCTTGGGAGCATCGCCTTACGATGGCACAGCGAAAAGAATCTGTTGTCCTTCTGATTCATTGCAAGGATCGAAGGGGCATTGTGGCCCGGGTCTCTGGTTTCATTCACGACTTCGGCGGGAACATCCTCGACTCGGAGCACCATACCGATGAAGAGACCAATGAGTTTCTCATGCGCATGGAGTTTGCCACCGAGGGACTGCAGATTCCGGCCGATGAGATCGCAACCGCGTTCGCTCCGGTCGCGAAGACCTTCCACATGCGCTACGAGGTTCGTCCCTCAAGCCGCCGAACGAGAGTCGCGATGTTGGTCTCGAAACAGGATCACTGCCTGGCGGACTTGCTCCAACGGCACAAACGCGACGAGTTGCACATCGATGTCCCCGTGATTATCTCCAATCATGACACTTGCGCAAGCTGGGCTGAACTATTCAAGATTCCCTTCTCCGTCTGCCCTGTGACCAAGGAGACAAAACCTCAGCAGGAACAAGACATAATCTCCCTGCTGAAGGACCATCGTATCGAACTCGTGGTCATGGCCCGCTACATGCAAATCCTCAGCGCCAGCTTTCTTGCCCAGGTCGGCTGTCCGGTCATCAATATCCATCACTCCTTCCTGCCCGCGTTTATGGGTGCGAACCCCTATCGGCAAGCCTATGACCGGGGCGTGAAAATCATCGGGGCCACAGCGCACTATGCCACGGAAGATCTGGATGAAGGTCCGATCATCGAGCAAGACGTCATGCATGTGGGCCACCGGGACACCGTTGACGATCTGGTGAGGAAAGGACGGGATCTGGAAGAGATTGTGCTGGCCCGCGCGGTGCGCCGCCATGTTGAGCGACGGGTGTTGGTGTATGGCAGGAAAACCGTCGTCTTCGACTAGCAGCATCCTGAAAAAGTCCTCCAGCGTCGTTCTCACATCGTTCAGACCCTCAACGTACCCTTTGGGTACGATTCGGGCCTTCACTCGCTGCGGCCTTGCTGGCAGAACTTTTTGAGGATGCTGCTGGATGGGGCAGCAGTACCACTGCCCCATCGCTGTTTTGATCGCTAGATTTTTGCACTGAGGAATAATGAGTTGCCTCGCCGATTGATGAGGATCAAGACGTTCTCGCCCTTCTTCAGTCCTGACGAAACTTTCTCAAACTCTTTCACCGATTTCACTGGCTGCCGATTGATCTCGCGGATGACATCACCCCGCATGACCCCGGCCTTTTCTGCGCTGCTCTCCGGTTCGACGGCTGTGACGACGACCCCCTGAGCCTTTCCTTTCACTCCTAGCTCCTTGGCTGTTTCCCGATCGAGATCCTGCACAGCCACTCCGGCAAAGGCATAATCAGTCTCACCACTCTCAACCTTGGCGACCTTTGTGCTGTCCGGTTGCTCGCCGATTGTCACGGTTACATCTTTCTCATGGCCATCACGGATTACCCGGACCGTCACTTTCGCGCCGACCGCTGTTTTGGTCACCTGCCGTTGGAGCGACACCGCATCTTCCACTGGCGCACCTTGATAGGCGGTAATGATATCGCCCTGTTTGAGGCCTGCTTGTCCCGCAGGGCCTTCTTCCTTCACGTCGCTGACGAGAGCCCCTTTCGCATCTTTGAGGCCAAACGATTTGGCCAGTTCCTGGTTGAGATCCTGAATCGAGACTCCCAGGAATCCGCGTACCACCTTCCCATTCTTCACCAGGCTTTCATAGATGGGCTTGCTCATACTGGTTGGGACGGCGAAACCCACACCCTGATACCCACCGGTCTGAGAGAAGATGGCGGTATTGATGCCCACCAGTTCGCCCTTAGTATTCACCAACGCGCCGCCAGAGTTTCCGGGATTGATTGCTGCATCGGTTTGGATGAAGTCCTCATACTGAGTAATCCCCATACGACCGCGGCCCAACGCGCTCACGATGCCGAGTGTCACGGTCGAATTCAGCCCGAAGGGATTTCCGACTGCCAATACATATTCACCAACCTGCAATTTAGTCGCATCGCCCCAGGAGACCGTGGGGAGGTCCTGCCCCTCAATCTTCACGACGGCCAGATCCGTTTTGGGGTCGGCTCCGATTATTTTCCCCGTAAACTCCCGCTTATCCGGTAGTGTGATGGTCACGGTGCGGGCTCCCTCAATGACATGGTTGTTCGTGAGGATGTACCCGTCCGGTGAGACGATCACGCCGGACCCCTGCCCACCGCCCCGATGCTCCCGTGGCTCGCCAGGACCAGGACCTTGCGGCCCGCGGAATCCACGAGGACCGGACGGTCCCCCTTGTCCGCCAAAAAACTCTTCCATGCGTTCCCGCAATTCGTCTGGTACGCCTCGGCTATCCGACACCTTCTCGACGGTGACGGTTGTGATGTTCACGACGGCTGGTGTCACCGCCTTCGCCACCTCCGTAAAGCCATTCGATGGCGCGGAGCTCATCGTGAGAGCCACCGGCGTCGCCGTCGACACAGCGGGACTCGATGCATGGGAAGGAACAAGCGATTGCCCGCCCCAAATCAACAGGGCGCTCAATGTTGCGACCGCTGCGGCGGTTCCAAGGGTCTGTCGAACAGGCTGTCTCATAATTCCCTCCTTGCGATTGATCGACTGAGATAAAGACCGATGACGATGTTCGATGCTCTGAACAAGGTATCAGTCGGCGATGAGAGGACGATTAGGAGGGGATTAGAAGTGGTTAAGCCGCACTATTCATGATGACGGTTCGTCGCGAAAACGCATTGAAAGCAGGCGAGAAGCAAGCGGCACGAGGAAAGACTCTGGCCCCTCGCCTCTCGCCCACACATTGGAGTCTGTCGAAGAAGCCTCTTGGGAAATGCGGCTTATGCTGATGCGGAAGCTAGAGGCAATGTCACCGTAAAGGTCGAACCTTCGCCAGCCTGGCTCTGGACCTCGATCTGTCCTCGATGGGATTCGGCAATCCAGGCGCAAATCGACAGGCCAAGGCCCGTCCCTTTTTTGGTATGGGCTCGTGCGTCATCGGTACGATAGAAACGGTCGAAAATCTTCGGCTGATCTTCTTGGATGATCCCAATGCCGCGATCGGTCACCGACACTCGCGCCTGTCCTTGATAGATCGTCAGCGCGATCTCGACGGTACCACTGGGACGAGAGTACTTGACGGCATTATCGAGCAGATTCAGGAACAGCTCGCGCAAACGCAGTTCGTCTCCCAAGACCACGGCTGACGTCGTGGCGCTGAGGACGACCTGAATATCCCGTTCCTGTCCTAGCAGGGAGGCTTGCCGATGAACGTCTTCGATAAGCAGACCCAATGCAACCGGCAGATGCTCCATCTTCACTTCGCCCATGTCGGCTCGTGAGAGAAAGAGCAACTCGTCCACAATCCGCGTCATGCGGTCGATCTCTTCGAGGTTGCTCTCCAGGACGATTTTGTAGTCGTCCGTTTCGCGAGGGCGTCGAAGCGCGAGTTCCGTTTCCCCCTTCATAACCGTCAACGGCGTGCGCAGTTCGTGCGAGGCATCGCTGCTGAACTGACGGATCTGCCGAAAGGAGGTTTCCAACCGGTCGATCATGTCATTGAATGTATTCGTCAGACGGCCGATTTCATCGGCGGAGGCCGGAGCCGCCAGCCGTTGAGTCAGATCACCTCCGGCAATGCGTTGCGCAGCCAGCGTAATGGCATCGACGGGGCGAAGAGCCCGGCCCGCCATGAACCAGCCGCCGGCAAGCGATACGGCCAGCGCGACGGGCATACTCACCAATAGCACTAACAGGAGACGGTTCAACGTTTGCTCGACTGAGTCCATCGTGGTGCCGACCTGGACAATATAGAGCAGACTGCCCCGATAGATGATGGGAACCGAAATGAGGCGTAAGGGCGGTTCCTTGGGGTACTTCGCGGATTCGAACAGCGTGCGGCCTGAGTAGGCCACTTCCAACGCCTGGCGGCTTAACGGCATCTCATGTTGTTTGACGTTCGGCGAACGAATGGTGATGGTGCCGGAAGGGCTGAAGATCTGGAAAAACTTGTCGATGCGTGCCAGTTCGGGGAACTGGGACATCAGCTCGGTTTCGTCAATGAGCGGGAGGAACCCGCGTTCTTCCAACGACCGCACAGCCGCCGCGGCGGTTTCCTCCAGCGATTGATCGACCGCATCGCGGAGACTTCTCGCGGTAATGACATACAAGATGCTTGAAAAGATGATGAGGATGAGCGCGAGGGCGGTGCCATACCACAGAGTGAGACGGACGCGAAGCGGCATCAGTCGGCCTTCAGCATATATCCGCTTCCGCGAATCGTGTGAATCAGCTTCTTCGAGCGTCCCCGGTCAATCTTGTTCCGGAGATAATTCACATAGACATCGATGACATTGGTAAACGTGTCGAAGTCCTGATTCCACACATGTTCTGAAATCATGGGACGGGTCAAGACGCGCCCCGTATGACGCATCAGATATTCGAGCAGCGCATATTCCTTCGAGGTGAGATCGATCCGTTGGCCGTCTCTGGTCACTTCTCGCGTGGCCGGGTTCAAGGCCAGATCGTCGATCTGGAGCACGCCGGAACCCTCGGTAGAGCCGCGGCGGAGCAGGGCACGGATGCGGGCGAGCAGTTCGTCGATGGCAAAGGGCTTGGTGAGGTAATCGTCTGCACCGGCGTCAAGACCCTTGACTCGCTGATCGACTTGGGATTGGGCGGTCAGAATCAGGATGGGGGTTTGAATCTTGGCCTGACGGACCCCCTTCAGCACATCCAAGCCAGGCAATGACGGCAGCATCAAATCGACGATCAGGAGGTCGTAGTTCGTGGCAAAGGCCATCTGAAGGCCCTTCGTCCCATCTTCACAGAGATCGACGGCGTAACTCTCTTCTTCAAGCGCGCGCTTGATGAAACAGCCAACCTTCGTTTCGTCCTCAATGACTAGAATGCGCATAGGCGTTATCGTGGGATTATACCAGAGCTTGGTTGACTAATCGCCTGCAGGCTGTTCAAAAAGACCGTTCAGCAAGGCCGCAGCGAGCGAAGAGGCGAGGCGTACCCTTGCGGTACATTAAGCCTCTGAGCGATGTGAGAATGAAGCTGGCGGATTTTTTCAACAGCCGACGCCATCAGGCCGGCTGAAAGCGCGTCACCGTTACCGGTTCATAGGTCAAGGCCGTTCCTTCGGGAGTCCGTCGGATCAGGCTATGCCTCAACCAATGTTGATCATCTCGGCTGGGGTAGTCCGACCGGTAATGGGCGCCACGGCTTTCTTGTCTGGCAAGCGCACTGGTGACAATAGCCTCCGCGACGTCGAGCAGACATTCGAGTTCCAATGCCTGCACAAGGTCCGTATTAAATACCTGCCCTTTGTCTTGCACCGTCACGGAGGCGGCGCGCTGAGCCAATGCTGAGATAGCCGAGATCGCGGCAGACATGGACTCCTGAGTCCTGACGAGGCCCAGATTGAGGCTCATCGTCTGGCCGAGTTCCTCGCGAATCTGCCAGGCTCGGACAGATCCCTCCTGTGCCAGCAGACGCTGGACGCGAGCCTGCTCAGCAGTGAGTTGGTCATGTCTGAGTGCCTGCGGCGTAACGGTGCGAACATACTCTCCGGCTCGAACCCCAGCGCGCCGACCGAACACAATCGTTTCTAAGAGTGAATTGCCTCCAAGCCGATTGGCGCCGTGCACACTGACACAGGCACATTCACCGACCGCATAGAGGCCGGCGATGCCCGTTTCGGTCCATTGGTTGGTTCGGACGCCACCCATCTGATAATGCGCACCGGGGCGGACAGGAATCGGGGTCTCGATCGGATCGAGGCCGGCGAACTCCATGGCGAGTGCCCTGATCTGAGGGAGCCGTTCGAGAATACGCTGGCGGCCAAGGTGCCGTAAGTCCAATAACACGCAGCCGTCGACCCCGCGGCCTTCGAGGATTTCTTGCCCGATAGCCAACGAGACGGTGGAGCGAGTAGCCAATTCCATCTGCTGCGGGGCATAAACTTTCATGAACCGTTCGCCCAGGGTATTCAGGAGATAGCCACCCTCCCCCCGGGCTCCTTCGGTGATGAGAATACCAGTGCCCTTGAGTGTGGTGGGATGGAACTGGACAAATTCCATGTCTGCCAACGGAGCACCGGCACGATAAGCGAGCGCCATACCGTCGCCGGTATTGATGACGGCGTTCGTGCTCGTCAGGAAGACACGTCCGCTGCCTCCTGTGGCCAAGATAACCGCTTTGGCTCTGATCGTATGCAGCCCCCCATGGATCAGGTCCCAGGCCACGACACCCCGGCAGATACCGTCTTCCACGAGCAAGGTCGTGACATACCATTCTTCATAGACCTTGATGCGGCGCTTGAGCAGCTGTTCGTACATCGCGTGCAAGATGGCATGACCCGTACGATCGGCGGCGTAACAGGTCCGGGGAAAACCCGCTCCACCGAACGGTCGCTGGGCGATACGTCCCTCTTGGTCTCGACTGAAAATGACCCCGAGGCGTTCTAATTCAAGAATGTCCTCAGGCGCTTCACGGCACATGGCCTCGATGGCATCCTGATCGCCGAGATAGAGTCCTCCCTTGGTCGTGTCGTACG
>JBDSKU010000277.1:0-8870 GCA_039916745.1 Nitrospiraceae bacterium | reverse complement strand
GCGATTCGCGAAGAAGCCGCCACGATGCTTGGCACGTTTCGGGATCCGAGGGCGGTCGCGCCGCTGGTCTCCGTCCTTCGTGATGGCGATCGTGCGGTGCGCGATGCGGCGATCGGCGCCCTGTTGGCCATTGGAGAGCCGGCAGTGACAACGTTGGGCGTCTGCCTTTCTGATCCGGTGTTGACGGTTCAGGAATTGGCCTCATCGGTGCTGGCCACCATTGCCGATGTGCGGGTGCTGGCACCGCTCGTCAAGGCACTCAAGAGCCCCGATTGGATTGTGCGGATGCATGCGGCCAAGGCGTTGGGTCGGATTAAAGATTCAGGAGCGGTCTCGCCGTTGGTACCGCTGTTACAAGATAAAGTGAAAGCCGTCCGCGAGGAGACGTCGACCGCCCTTGCGGCGATCGGCGAGGCGGCGCTCGCATCGTTACTGGCCGCGCTGACCCATACGGACTGGCTGGTGCGGCTGCATGCGGTAGAGGCCTTGGGAAAAACCAGGTCTCCGGAAGCGGTGGCCCCTCTGTTGTCGGTGCTGTTCAACGATCAGGACAGGGCGGTTCGCGAGGATGCAGTTCGTGCGTTGGGTCAGATCGGCGATGTACGCGCCGTGGAATTTCTCGTGACGGCGATGCACACACCTGGCATGCGACCATTGGCGGTGGAGGCGCTGGGCCGGATTGGCGATCGTGGTGCCGTGCCGGTGTTGATCGCAGTCCTTGAAAGAGTCGATCAACCGGAGATCTCACGGCCCGTCGAGGGCTGCGGCGATCAGTGGGATGAAGAGCGACTGACGTTAGGAGAGGCGGTTCGAGCTTTGGGCGCGATTCGGGACGAGGCGGCGATCCCGTCGCTGCTGAAGGCGCTTCGGTATACGGTGACTCGAGCGGAAGCCGCCGATGCATTGACTCGATTCGGCTCCGCCGTGATTGCGCCGTTGCTGGCGATACTGGCCCGTGAGTCGGATGACAATGTTCGATACCATGTCAAAGATACGTTAGCCAAAGTAGGCTGGCGCACAGGACGTGTGTAGCAGGCCGTTGAACCACTATGTCTAAAGAAACGATTGAAACGCTGGTCTCCGAGCTCATCCATGAAGAGGACTGGCGTCGGATGCGCGCGACCGCGGCCTGTTTATCGGGAGGGCCACGTGCAGTGCAGGCCTTGGTTCAGGTACTGGAGACCGGTTCTCCTGCGCTGAAAGCTGAAGCGGCGGCCATGTTGGTGCGTGTGAACGATCCGTTGTGTGGCGTACCCTTGGTCGGCTTACTCCGAGATGAGGATGAGGCCGTCCGCAAGGCCGGCGCCTCAGCGTTGGAACATATGGCGGGGGTGTTGGACGTGACGACTGCGTCGGCGTTGACCTCGCTGCTCTATGAATCAAAGGATGAGGGGATTCGCGTGGCGGCCTCGCACTTGCTGGGGATGATCCCGAATGCGATCACTCCGCTCAGCGAGATGCTGACCCATCCGGATCCGGAAGCGCAGATCATGGCTGCGAAGATGCTGGAGCATCTGCTCGATCCCCGCTCATCGGATGCTTTTATCACGGCCATGGGGCAGCCGGCCATTCGCGACATTGCCGTGCGAACCCTCAAGAAGTTGACGGCCATTCGTGAACGTATCAACGAGGTCTTCGACGCGTTGCGCGAGGTTGAGGAATTGAGTGAACGGGAAGAGGCTCGCATGAGCACCGTGATCAATCTTCTGGCGATCGGGCGCCCCAGTGTGGAGATCCTGATCGAGTATCTGGAGGATGACGATTGGGTCATCCGTGAAGCCGCCGCCGACTTACTGGGCAAGATCGGCGATGTGCGGGCCGTTGAGCCCTTGATGGAGCGGTTGCGGATCGATAAAGATACGGGTGTCAAAGAGCTGGCCATGAAATCGTTGGGTTTGATCGGCGATGCCAGGCCGGCCCAACTCTATATCGAGGCCATTCCCATTCGCCCCCTTCGGGTCTTTGCCATGGAAGCCTTGGCCAAAGTAAAGGACGTGGAAGTGTTGCGGCCGTACAAGGAACTGTTCGATCGGTTGAGGACAGACCGGGATGGCCTCGTCGCATACAATTCCGGCTTGATCGCCGATAAACTGGAAGCGCTCGATGGGACGCCTGTCGAGAGTCAGGGAGGGCAGGACGACGATGAGTGACGAGATGCAGGCAGAACGGATCGAGCAGCTAATCGGGGCCCTTCGGGACGACAATGAAGCGCTTCGCAATCATGCGATTGCCAGTTTGAGTCAGGTGGGTGAGGATGCGGTGGGGCCGTTGATCGGGCTCATGGCAGACGAAGATGTGCTGATTCGGGAAGCGGCGACCAGCGCCATTGTGCGAATCGGCCCCTCGGTCGTTGATCCATTAATCGAAGCATTGACGGACGATGAATGGGCGATTCGTGAGCAGGCTGCCGCGGGATTGGGGAAACTGAAGGATCCCAGGGGGATCGATCCCCTTGTGCAAGCGCTGAAGGATAAAGATGGCGCGGTGCGAACCGCTGCCGTGTGGGCGCTTGAGCGTATCGGCGATGCGCGGGCTGTGCCAGGATTGATCGAGGCGCTCACCGACAACACGGTGCGTGAGGATGTGGCGCGTGTGCTGAAGAAGATCGGCGATGCGCGGGCCGTCGATGCCTTGATCGAGGGGCTGCTGGGCAACAATTGGATGGTGCGGCGTCATGCGGCCGAAGCGCTGGGCAAGATCGGCGATGCCCGCGGAGCCGGCCCGTTGATTGAATCGCTCAAGGATGAAGACTGGCTCGTACGGCGGAATGCGGCGGAATCGCTCGCGCGGCTTGGGGCCAAGCAGGCGATCGACCCCTTGCTTCCGCTGCTCGAAGATGAGAATACGATGGTGCAGGAGACGGTAGAAGGGGTATTGGCAAGTCTCGGATGGAAAGCGAAACCGTAATCTTTATTTCGACGTAAAGGATACACATCATGGCGGATGAAGCTCCTCCAAAGCTTATTCAGATCGGTCCCAAGGGCGGTGCGAAGAAAGACGGATTCAATCTCGTCACGGAACGAGTCGTCGCAGTGAACCTCGAGGCGAAGCAGCTCGAAGTCGAACTGTTGGCTTACGATGGGAAGACGGTCGTGTTGGACGTCGACGATGAGGCGTTTGAAGAGCTCAAGAAGCTCAAGGTGGGAGATGGCGCCACGATCCGTGTCGTCGAAGAAGGCGGAAAGCGGGTCGCCAAGAGCTTCAGGATTCGTGCGAAGGATCCCAATGCGGCGCGCGCCGATGCGATGTTGTTGGATCTGAAAGATAGTCATTGGCTTAATCGAAAGTATGCGGCGGAAGTGCTGGGAGAACTCAAGGAAATTCGTGCGGTGCGGCCGTTGGTTGAGGCGTTGGCGGATGAAGTGGGTGATGTCCGGCAGCGCGCCTATGACTCCTTGATCAAGATCGGTGGACCGGCTGTGTCATCCCTCGTGCCTTTGCTGGTTTCTGAAGAGGATGAGGTCCGGCAATCCGTGACGGAAATCATTCGCAAGATCGGAAAGCCTGCCGTCGAGCCATTGGCCACGGCGCTTGCCGAGGCCGACGACCGTTTGAAAACACGGGTGATGAAGGTGTTGGACCGGATGGGCTACAAGCCAAAGGTCAAAGAGGAAGCTAAGGAAGCTGAGGCTCCGCGGCTCACGTAACGCGTCGGTTACGTGGACTGAGAAGGAGCCTTCGTTGGTCTCCCGACAGAGATGTGGCGGAAGCCAAATCCCGCGACCCGGTCCGGTTCATAGACATTCCGTAAGTCGAAGAAGATGGGCTGACGTAAGAGGGTTTTCAGTCTGTCGAAGTCGAGCGTTCGGAACTGGTTCCATTCGGTCATGAGGATCAGGGCATCCGCCCCCTGTGCCGTGTCATAGGCGTCTTTACAGGGAACGAGGCCCGAAACGATCTGACAGGCTTCTTCCAGCCCGGCAGGATCGTAGGCGCGAACGGTCGCGCCCTGTTTCATCAGCTCCTGCGCAATGGCCAGGGCTGGCGCATCCCGTAAGTCGTTGGTGTTGGGCTTGAAGGACAGGCCCAACATCGCGAACGTCTTTCCCTTGATTCCGCCCACTTCCTTCGTGATCTTGTCAATCATCCTGCCGCGTTGCTGTTCATTGACGAGAGCGGCGGCCCCTGCGATTTGCATGGGATACCCGGCTCGCTCTCCTGTCTGGACCAGTGCAGCCAAATCTTTTGGGAAACAGGATCCCCCGAACCCTGGCCCCGCATGGAGAAACTTTGATCCAATCCGGTTATCGAGACCCATCCCTTTCGCCACCATCTGTACGTCGGCACCCACTTTCTCGCAGACTGTCGCGATTTCGTTGATGAACGAAATCTTGGTGGCGAGGAAGGCGTTCGAGGCATATTTGATCATTTCGGCCGTCGGGATATCGGTGACGACGAAGGGCGTTTCGATGAGGTAGAGCGGACGATAGAGGTCTTTCATGATCGCAATCGCCTGCTCGCTGTCTGCGCCGATGACGACCCGGTTCGGCCGCATGAAATCTTCAATGGCAGACCCTTCGCGGAGAAATTCCGGGTTGGAGACGATGTCGAAGCGAAATTTGCCCGATTGATTGGCGGTGATCACCTCGCGCAATTTTTCCCCGGTTCCCACCGGGACGGTCGACTTGGTGACGATCACCTTGTAGCCGGTCATGGTTCTGGCAATGCCGCGGCCGACTTCTTCGACGTACGAGAGATCGGCCGATCCGTCTGCTCGTGGCGGGGTTCCGACCGCAATGAAAATCACGAGAGCCTTGTCGACGGCTTTGGCCACGTCGGTGGTAAAGGTGATTCGGCCCTCCCGAATGCCTTTGGCCACGAGCTCTGTGATCCCCGGTTCATAGAAGGGCACATCGCCCTTCTCCAGTCTGGCGATCCTCGTGGCGTCGGTGTCCATGCAGGTCACGCTCACGCCGAACTCTGAAAAACAGGCGCCTGTTACCAATCCGACATAGCCGGTTCCGATGACACTGATATGCATGGGTCCCTATCCTCCTAGTAAGCCATTACGATCTGGCCGAGTATAACAACGGTATCAAGGGTGAGCAATGAAGTTGTAGAAAGCTGTTTTCAATGGGAACCGCTCGTTGACAGCTGCACGAGGGCTGGGTACTATTTGCTCCCTTCATTGGACGGATTCTTACGTATGGCGATTCAAAGCAGACCTATTCAGCGGCCACTTGCCGTGATGATGTGCAGGACCCTCTGCGCGATCGGTTCGGACGCGACGTTGTTGGAGGCGGCCAAGCTGATGCGCGATGCAAAGGTTGGCGCATTGCTGGTGCGCGAGGGTGGTCATTACAGTGGTCTCGTGAGCGAGTCGGACTTGGTTCGCAAGGGGTTAGCCGAATCCCGTTCGGCGCAAGAGACGCTAGTCCGTGCCGTCATGAGCAGCCCGTTGTTATCGATAGACAGTGCGAGTTCGGCCCACGAGGCGAGCGAGAAAATGGCGGAGTATGGTATTCGGCATCTGGCCGTGTCTGACGATGGACAGATTGTCGGGGTTATCTCCGTTCGCGACCTCTTACGGTACTTCAAAAATTGGGGCGGCCTATGATCGAGTCGAGCAATCCCTGTACTGCGCTGAATCGTTTCCCTTTCCTCTGTGATGTTTCTGCATGAGCCCCGTCAACCGGTCGGTTCATACGCCTCGGTGGTTTCTTTTGGTGACGGCGCTGGTGACCGGAGCGGTGGTCATGGCGCTCGAAATCTTGGGAAGCCGACTCTTAGCTCCCGTTTTCGGAAACTCCCTCTTCGTCTGGGGTGCATTGATCGGCGTCATCCTTGCCGCCATGAGTGGCGGGTATGCCTTTGGCGGCTGGGTCTCCGACCGGTATCCTGGCGCGCAGGTCTTGGCAGGGCTGCTGCTGTTTTCGGGAGCCTGGACCTTTCTGATCGCCTGGCTTGGCCAGCCGGTGCTCTTTGCGGTGGCGAAGGCGATTGAGGACCCTCGGTGGGGCCCTTGTGTTGCCGCGGCCCTGCTCCTCGGCCCGCCAGCCTTTGGTCTGAGCGGTGTCTTACCGGCCATGTTGCGATTGGCCGTATTAGACCTCGAGTATTTCGGCCGGCATACCGGTCGGATGATTGCACTCTCGACCATGGGGAGTTTGGCGGGAACCTGGGGGACGGCCTTTTTCTTTCTCTCCTGGATCGGCAGCCAGGCACTTGTCGCCTGGCTCGGGGCTATTCAAGTGGGGCTTGGCCTCTGGTGGTTGGTCCGTGGGACGACAGCACGACCAGTCGTGATCGGCCTAATCATCCTGTGCATCGGAGGCCTGGGAGCCGGTGCCTTATCTCCAATCCAGAAGCTGAAGGCGCCGGTCTATCAGGAAGACAGCCCTTACCAGCAAGTACGAATCCGCGATGACGATCTCTTTCGTTATCTCGTCCTGGATCGGACGTTCCATGCGGTTATGTGGAAGGCGGACCCTGTCGCGCTGTTTCTCCCCTACAGTCAATTGATGGTCGCGTCGCTGGCCTTGGTGCCAGAGCCGAAGCGAGGGTTGATCCTTGGCCATGGAGGCGGATCGCTGGCGAAGTGGCTTGCTCACCGATGGCCTGAACTCGAGTTGGATGTCGTCGAGTTCGATCCGGTGGTCGTTCGCATGGCCGAAGAGTATTTTGCCTACCAGCCGCCCCCCCAGCATCATGTGCATGCCCGTGACGCCCGGGTTTTTCTCAATTCCACGGAGCGGACCTATGACTTCATCTGGGTTGATGCGTTCGCCAGACATATGATTCCGTTTCATCTGACCACGGTGGAGTTCTTCGCCGAGTTGCGTGCGCACCTGTCGGCGAATGGTATTCTCGCCGTGAACTTGGCCTCGTCGGGTGAGGGAGGCGATCTGTTGCGGGCCAATGCAGTCGTGCAGACGATGAGAGGGTCGTTTCCCCACGTCGAGTCTTTTGCGGTCAAGGGGCCC
This sequence comes from Nitrospiraceae bacterium, assembly GCA_039916745.1. GTDB lineage: Bacteria > Nitrospirota > Nitrospiria > Nitrospirales > Nitrospiraceae > Palsa-1315. The sequence continues at coordinate 1,947 of JBDSKU010000277.1, read as the reverse complement.
TGGAAGTCCACTCAGACGAAATCGGAGAATTTGATTTTCTTTGCTGGTAACTCGCTCGCGCAGCACCAGCTCTCTGTCACTGCGGACAAGGTCAATGCATTGGTCGAACAGCAGCGCTTGCCGTTCGAAGCTATTGCTCTGCTGAGTACCCATCGCACGGAACCCTGGGGGGCAGGTGTCGTGTTAACCGACAACTATGCACCCTACGATCTTTTGATCGGGTCCACGGTCCAAGAGGTACAGCCTGAGGCAATGACCACACAGTAAGCCATTGAAGTCATTACGACTTGTCTGCTGGTTTATGAACGGCTACTATGGATAGCGGCCATTGAGAAATGGCAGATTAACCTTCTTGCTTCCGATTTCGTCGCTGTGCTATAAGGTTGCCTCTTGAAGAGCGGGAAATTTTGTAGAACATAAATAAGTGTCATACGCAGAGAAGTAGTAGTCAGCATGGTTTGGGCTACCAGGTCGTAGCGGTAGTTATTTACCAACCTAATCACATCTCTTCTTCTTTCTTAAGGAGGTAGGTCATGGGCAAGACGATGTTAGGGGTCTTCTTCGGCCTCGTGATGGTCATGGCTGGGGCATCTTCAGCATTTGCGCTCCAGGCAGGCGGAGTCGAAATCGGGGATTTAGAGACTGGCTCAGTTGTAGGGCAGTCGTTCAAGGAGTTGGATGTCGATGCTCATCTGTACGCAGTTGAGATTGGCAGCTTGAAGACTTGGTATCCACCCGTTACGATCATCGATTTCAAGGTTCGTCCTGGTCGTCCAGTGCTGCTCATGGTGACGAACAATAGCACGACCGATCATGGCTTTCAGATGACCGATGCCACAAATGCCGGTACACCGTCTGTGATGAAGGCGGAAGTGGTCCTGAAGCCAGGCGAAACCAAGTACATCGGTATTCCAACCAGCGACATGTTCTATGCGACGAGGGGGAATACGTTGACCTATCGTTGTCATTTGCACCCGGCTCATATCGGTGGCCAAATTTTGGTGATTAAGTAGTCGTTTCTGATAGACGTACGTGACCACCGCCCTCTCTGCGATCGCGCGGAGAGGGCGGTGGTTTTTTTATGCACAGGACGATGAATTCAAGAGGAGCAATTACACATCTTCTTCGGCTCGGCAGTCGGCTCCTGGCTCGAGCGGAATGCTCTGGACCCCTCTGAGCTCTCCTGCCACGATCAGCAGTAGGAAATGGCGTAAGGTCGGTTCCGCTTCACGCCTCTCGCTGACGATGGTATGCACGTCCACAACCATTTCATCCCCATCCCATTGTGTCTCATTGATCACCCAATAGTGGCCGGCTGCATCGGGGAACTGTCGAGCGACAAAGGTTTCGATGATGGCTCCTAGATCGCCCGTGCTGGCTTTGGCAAGCGTCGGCATGGTGAGGATTCCGCAGAGCGCACTCATGACGATCCACTGATACCGCATGGGGCACCTCCTTGCGAGGGATGAACAAGCGCTGTGGCTCCATCAAGAGAAAAGAGCTGGATGAGGATTCGATACGTCACGAATAATCCTACGCCTGACAGGGAGTAGGAATCTACACGAGAGTCGTTGTGGAGGTGACTGTAGAAACGGAAAGCCCTGCTTCTCAGGAGAAAAGCAGGGCCTTTTTGTTGACTATGATTATGAATGAGGGCTAGTTGCGCACGCCACTCCAGATCTTGGCGGGATCAATTGCCTTATCAGGGTTGAGCGTCCTGGCTTTATCAAGAAGGACTTCCGTCGTTTCCGGATATAGCGGGTCAGCGATACAGCAGTTATCAACCGGGCAGACAGCGGCGCACTGGGGCTCGTCGAAGTGTCCGACGCACTCGGTGCAGCGGTCGTGCGTAATGATATAAATACTATCGCCGACTCCCTGGCCGTCGCCCACATGATTGCCCTTCGCTTCCGCGTCGCTGCGAGTTTCAAAAATCGCCTCGTTCGG
>JBDSKU010000276.1:0-2823 GCA_039916745.1 Nitrospiraceae bacterium | reverse complement strand
GATGAATGTCAGGTGAATCAAAATTTTCCACTTGATATGTTCGGTATCTTCATTCGCGATGTTGACGAACGATTTCAACAGGTGAATGCTGGAGATACCGATCAGCGAGGCGGCGAGTTTAATCTTGATGGTGCCGGGGTCGATGTGGGTCAGCCAATCCGGCCGGTCTGGATGGCCCTCCAAATCCAGCTTGCTCACGAAGGTGGCGTAGCCGCCGATGATCACCATCGTGAGCAAGTTTGCTACCATGGTGACATCGATCAGGCCCAGGACGCCCAGCATGAAGATGGTCTCTTCTTGCTGGTTGATATGCCGGACCATCTCCCACAACTCAACGAGAAACTTGTACGCGTACAGCAGTTCGGCGACGATCAAGCCGCCGTAGAGCGGGGCCTGAATCCACCGGCTAGCGAACACGGCGGTTTCAAACGCATGCTCAATGCGGCTGATGGGGGAATGGGGGTGCTTCGCTGTTGTGGGTTCTGAATGATCGGAATGATTCACAGCGCGCTATCCTAATCGGCGAGGGGGCAGCCTGTCAATTTGTATGATGCCGTAGCGGTGACCGGTTGAGACATGACGATCGCAGCGAAACGGTGCTTACTCCTGGCGCGTGGCAAAGGAGGAATCCATGACATCGGTCTGGCGGTGACGGTCACACAGCAGGCGAATGATGCCGATGACACTGCGATCGTCCGAGACCTTTTCGCAAATGAAATCAGCGCCAGCGATGGAGTAGGCATTGTTGTTATCGAGCGAAGGGTTGTCCGTCACGACAATGATCATGGGAGGAATCATCAATTGCCGGACGTGCCGAAGGACATCAAGGCCGCTGCCGCCCTCTAAGAGGGAACTTACGATGGCTACATCCGGGTTCCGGTTGAGAATCATCGCGGTGGTTTCTATCGAGTTCGACGATTCTCCCACCACAGTCACACCAGAGACTTTCTCCAGACGTTTCCGGAGTCTTCCTCGAAGGTAGGCGTCTCTGTCGGCCAGAAGGATGGTCATATAATCGTTTTGCCAGAGATTACCGTGCGTTGTGTCATATCTAGGCTTAGGGCAGATCGTGAGAAAAGACAATCAGCTGTTTAGGCACAGCCTGTAGGTGGATTCTGACGCCGCCTTGATTGTCATGCCGAGGCGAATGGCTCCGGTCGCCACCGCTGTTGTTCGTGCCCACCGACTTGTCTGTATGCTCGGGTGGATCATCGTTGAGGCTATTCCACCAAATGATGGTCGAGTGCGTATCGGATGAGTTCAGCGGTGGTGGCGAGTTGCAACTTATCCAGGAGACGCGCTCGATAGGTGCTCACGGTCTTCATGCTCAAACCCAGAGATTGTGCGATATGCTTGATGGACTGGCCCTGGGCTAACGACACGAGGACTTCGAACTCCCGCTCAGACAAGGTTTGATGGGCCAGGCCAGCGGGGTGTTTACTCAGGTTGCCGGCCATACGCTCTCCGAGAGAGGCGGTCACATACCGGCGTCCGGACAGGACCTGCTTGACGGCCCTGGCCAACTCTTCCGGTGCTGTCTGTTTGGTGAGATAGGCCATCGCCCCGGCACGGAAGGCGCGAACGGCATATTGCTCTTCCGGGTGCAGGCTCAGGACCATCAATGGTAGTTGGGGCGAGATGTTGTGTAACTCACACAAGAGTTCCAGCCCGTTCTGATCGGGAAGGCTGATATCCACGATGGCCAGATCCCAAGATCCTTGCCGTACCGCATCCATTCCTTGCTGTGCGGTATCGGCTTCTCCGACTTCGACGTGAGGGACGGTTTCTTCCAGGATCTGTTTCACGCCTCGGCGGACGACTTCGTGATCATCAATGATGAGAATTTTCAACACATGTGTCCCAATCATGGTGCGGCGTATTCCGCAAGCGGTAGGGAAGCGGAGGCCGTGGTTCCGAGGCCAGCGGTGCCTACAATATGAAAGTGGCCTCCCATGAGAGAGGCTCGCTCCTGTATGCCACGAAGCCCAAAGGAATCAATTGTGGTCACCCGCTCAGGGCTAATGCCTTTTCCGTTGTCCGTCACGTCTAACCTCACGTTGTCGCCATCACGGGTCAGCCGTATCTGTACCTTCGAGGCCGCAGCGTGACGCATCACATTCGTCAGAAGTTCTTGTGCGATTCGAAATAATGCAGCCGATATATCGGAGGGCAGTGCGAGGGATGACAATTCCGGAGCCACCGCGACCGCACAGAGTGCGCCGGTACGATCCTGAAGCGCGGTGGCGAGATATTCGAGCGCTGGGATCAGTCCGAGGTCGTCCAGCATGGCGGGGCGCAAGGCTGTCGCAGTTGCGCGAACGGAATCTAAGAGCCGATCGACTGAACCCGACATCGTTTGGACTTTGTGCTGAAGATCGCCGCCGTCGGTGGACGCAGGCGCTTGTGAAAGCTTCCTGTTGAGCCACGCCAGGTCGAATTTCAGGCCGGTCAGTGCCTGTCCGAACTCATCGTGCAATTCCCGCGCAATTCTGCACCGTTCTTCTTCTGCGGCGATGTGCGCTCGGCGCGTCGCGCTACGAGCTTGGGTCTGGGCCAATCGGAGTTCCTCTTCCATCCGGGTTTGCGGAACCGTGGTGCCGATAGCGATGAGGCCGATCAGGCACCCGCCGGCCCCTAACACCCGTGAAATATTCCATGAGAGTATCGTCAGTGAGCCTGTACGTGTCCGGAGGGGGCTCTCGAGTTCTCGCCGTTCGCTCCCCTCGGCGACTTGCACGAGTTCGGCTAAGAACGGCTCACGCGCCTCGATGGGGAGACAGAGTTCCAGATAGCTGCAACCCAGTGCTTCGTCGGCCGTCCAGC
>JBDSKU010000275.1:0-6369 GCA_039916745.1 Nitrospiraceae bacterium | reverse complement strand
TGAACATTGGAAAAGTGAGGGGAAGCGAGCCGGCGTTTTAATGAACGAAGCTGGCGAGGTGAGCATCGACGGCCCGCGCGCAGGCACCATTGCCGAACAAGTCATGAACCTTGCCGGCGGCTGTGTCTGCTGCGACACGAAGGAAGACTTGTCCTGGGGGATCGCCCAATTGGTGCGGGACTATGAGTCGGATGTGATCATCCTGGACTGCTCAGGCATGGCCGATCCAGCCGAAGTCATCGATGGCGTCACCGACCTCTACACGGCGAGGCTCGCACATTTGGAAAAAGTCATCGCCCTCCTGCATCCCATCCCCACCGATCGGGAGAGCATGGGAGGCTTCGTCACCAGCCAGGCGATCCGCTGCGCAGACGAACTGATCCTCAATAAAAAAGATCTCTATGTCGCCGGCCATTGGGAGAATTTCAAAGCCGCAATCGTCAAGCAGAATCCCTACGCGCGGGTCTGGGAAACCAGCCATGCCCGAGTCGATCCCTCAGCGCTGCTCGAACCGATCACGCGCAAATCGCCGGCGCCGACGGTCAATGTAGAATTCGGCGTGCCCCGATCATCCGCGACGAAGACACGGGCGTCGTATCATCCCATCGCCACGACGGTTCGGTTGCCCGGCCCGTTGAACCTTGTCCGATTCCTGAGCTGGATGAAGACCCTGCCACCTGAACTTGAACGGGCGAAAGGTTTCTTCCGCTTCGCCAAGGGACCGGAGCTCCAAGAATTTCAATATGCTCCGCCAGGCAACGCCACCATTGCACCGATCACCTTGCTCGACGAGCCGAACCACGCGATCGTGTTGATTGGACGAGGATATGATGTGGAGAATTGCCAAGCAGAACTCTTACGCTGTCTGGAAACCGGATGAACACAGAAGATTAGACGGTAGGCTTCCCCCGTAAAGAACGAATAGGGAAGTAATGAACCAGCAGCCATGCTGCGCCGGCTCCGAGCGATCCACCAATCAGCCAGCCTCCCACCACATCCGTGACATAATGCGCTCCGATATAGACTCGCGAGAGGCCGACCAGCCCGACCAACGGCCAACTCACCCAGCCAGAACGAGGATAGAAGACCTGCAGGAACGCCGCGGCGACCGCAGTATTGATCGCGTGGTTCGAGGGGAAGCTAAACACTTTTCCGCATGCAGCTTCCACGTGCTGAATATCCAGCAGCGACATACAGGGACGAGGCCGCGCGACCAGATGCTTCAGGCGGGCACCGAGAAAGTCGGCGATCCCAATCGTCGCAGCCAGGACTGGCGCCCCCAGTACGACCTCTCGCCAAGACAGCCATAACCAATAGCCGGTCAGCAAGATACCGGGGACCCACAACAGACTGGAGTTGGATAAATAGAGCGCGGCTTGGTCGACCCAAGCCGACTGACCGGCAAGACCGTTGATGGCGCGGAAGAAAGATTCGTCCCAACTCATATGGCAGCGGCGGCACGAGGCCAGAGGCGAGAGGCACGCGGAATTGTTCGTACAACCGACTTTCCCATCGCCACTTGCCCCTAGCCTTCCAACATTTATCTACTGCGGAAGTGGATACGCACGGTGAGTTCCCCTTCGATTGGCTCATCGCCTTTCATCTGAGGATCGAAGGTCCATTTATTCAACGCAGCCATCCCGGCGATGGTGAGCTCTCGATGTTTAGCCGACTCCAGAACCACGACTGTCACCGTCGCACCCTTGGAGACCATCATGCGGACTTTCATCCAATCATCGAGTTCTTTGCCGTCCAAAGCGGATGGAATAGTCGGCCAGGGTGTAGCTTTGGGAACCGGACCAAGCTGTTGATCCTTATTCAACGGAAGGCCATGGACATGGACCTCGGGCAACTCCAACACGTCTTCCTGATGGTCGTCCGCGTGCGTGGCCTCGTCACCCGGCACCGCAAACGCAGCGACTGGCCAAGCCAACATTATCGCGAAGGGTATCGCAAGAAATAATCTCATCATAGGCACATCCTACCCTATCACTGCCGGATGCTCAAACGGGCCAGCCAACAAGGCCGCAGGCGACGCACGAACCGGAGGCGTACCCTTTGGGGTACGTTGAGGATTCGTGCGAGACGAGAACGCAGTTGATGGCCCGTTTCAGCGTCCGGCTAAAAGAACCATTGGCCGCGAAAGAAGAACGACCGGGGCATCCCCGCGTGAGACACACCCAACCCGATGTTCCCCTCTCCCTGATTGATGAAATACTTTTGATCCAACAGATTCACCACATCGAACCCGACAAGGAACTTCTGCCCCTCCCAGGGGAGAGGAATGACGTGTGTGAGGGACATGTTATAGATCGTGTACGAGGGGCTATGGGTCGAATTGGTCTTGCCCCCCTCTTCCGCCGTGCGCAACCCCGAGGCAAACAGCATCTGGCCAGTGAAAGTCGTGCGCTCCTGGAAGCGATAGGCGACCACTCCAGAACTTGTGAGCGTCTGTGAGTGGTCGCAAAACACCCCGCCCGGGGAATTGATATCGTTGATTTCCTTTTGATCCAACAGGAAATGGCCAGATTGGAGCCCATAGCCCTTACATTGCCCCCAAGCCACGTTCCCGCGTGCGGTCAGATTCTCCATGATTTGAAGCTTCAATGCGCCATCGATGCCTCTGGTCCAACCCCGTTCGAAGGCAAAGTAGTTCAACAAGGGCGTGGTGCCGAACTGGCCTGCATCGGAAAGAAAATGCGCGAGCTTGTAGTAGCCGGTCAGTTGCAAGGTCGCCCAGCGTGAGAGGGCATGGTAGCTCCCAACCTCGAAGTAGTGCGCCCGCTCGGCCCGGACAATGTTGTTCGTCGTATCCTCCGGCGCCGCCTTCGTGCCGGCCGTATTGAGCTTCGCAAAGGAAATGGCTTCGAGATTCGGCGGCGTAAACTGCCGTCCGTAGAAGACATGGAACACATTGGCTGGATCGGCCTTGTAGGTAGCCCCGACCCGCGGGCTGATTTGCCCCTCATCGCGCTGATACTGCACCGCATCACCCCGTACGCCGAGGTTGAAGGTCCAGCGATCGTTCGGGCTCCACTGATCTTGAACCCAGAATTCCTGGCGCCAGCCGATCAGCCGATTGTCCGCATTCAGACTCAACACATCTCCGGTTGGATTCCCCGCCCCGTCATCCGCGAAGGTAAACAGTCTCGTTTTGTTCACGGTCTGCGTCCGATCGACCTGGAATCCGGCCTTGAGCACATGCTCTTTGCTCGGAATATAGGTGTGATCCAGTCGAACCCCACTTGAATAGGCGCTCCGATCCTGGCTCCCGGCAGAAAACGATTCGGTCGGATCGGCGGTGTAGGCGAGGACGTTGTACGGATCCGTCCGAAAGGTGGCGCTGGTATGGCGAACATAGCCGGAGAGGCTGAAGAAATTACTGCTATTCACATCGTGCCGCCAGACCATGTGCCCATATTGGTTATTCTCTTGTTGGTTTTCGTCGATGGCCAGGGATGCCACCGGCGTGAACCCTGGACGGCTCGCCTGAAGCAGTGGCAGCATCTGTCCACTGGGGTCAAGCGCGCGTCCCGGCAAGGTCGGAATCTGATACTTCGCGACAGCGTTCAAGAATACCCATGAAAAGTTGTTCGTATTGTCGTGCTGGTAGTCACCGCGGATGAAGGTCTGATTCCGTTCGCTTTGCCCATGAAAGACCGAATGGCCCAGCGTCGGTGGCTCGATGCCTCGATTCGTCGAGGTATAACTGTTCAGCACGTAGTACCGAAACTTCTCGCCGATCGTGCCCCCATATTCGAACGAGGGATTGACCGTGTTGTTCGACCCGCCGAACAGTTGGGCGGACCCGAATCCCGGCTTGGTGCCGCTCTTCGTCGTGATATCCAACACCGCAGCCGTCTTGTTCCCATACTGAGCTTCCATGCCGCCGAGAATGATATCCGCCCGTTCCCAGGCCCGCGGCGCAATCACATCGGAGAAGGTGGATGACACCGTATCGGGAATCGGCACGCCGTCGATTCGGAACTGGAGGTTCGCATGATCCTGCCGGATATGCACTTGCTTCAGTGCGCCGTATACGGCGCTGGGAATCGTGAGGAGCACGTCCTGCAGCTCGACATTGTTGCCGCGCGGCAATTCTTCGATGTCCTTTCGACTCACCGAGTAGGTCTCGCTCGACGCCTTATATTGAATCGGTGCGAGAACCGACCGCACTTCAAGTGCGATCTCCCTTGTCTTGGATAGGGTTAAGATGACGGAGTTGAGGACATCGGTTCCGATCTTCAGGACGATATATTCGCTGCGATAGGTATCTTGCACGGCGCTGAGCGAATAGGTGCCATCGGCAGGAACGGGAATGCTGAACTCACCGGCATCGTTCGACATGCCGGTCGTCACCAACGATCCCTCCTGATTCTTCACCTCGACGAGCACCTGCCCCACTCGCCGAAGATCCTGATTCTGGACAGATCCGGTGATCACATTGGGCTCAGCCGCGACGACATGACCCTGATGAACAAACGTAAGACAGACACAGAGACAGACCGCACGAATAATGAAATGCCAACCGGCAGGTTGCATGAAGTCCTCCAGCAATCACATAAAAAGAAAACGCCCCACCCCCTGAACGGGCTGATCGACGACAACCGTCGAAGGATGGAGCACACTGAATCGATGTGACTAGCTGCAGGGAGGAGCGCGAGAAGGACCAGGAGTGGATAGTTCGAAAGAAAGAAGAACTGAGTCAGCCGGAAATGCTAATACATTAACGAGTTCACAGGTTGTGAGGAGCGGGGCGCCCACGTCGAAAGAGCCGGCTGTGTGATGCTGCACCCACTGACAGAGGTCGGTATCGGAATGCTCATGCCCATCGTGGTCGGCCGCCGCCAACTCGTGATGAACATCCTGCGCCACGGCAAACGGAGCAATGGCCAGCAAGAGCAGGACAAGGCCGATCGCCACAGTAACACGGAGCATGCAGGGCAAACGTAGTATAGACGTGGGGAGAATCATTGGGGCGAGCTAAATATCATAGGCATTCGCGGGTTGTCAAACGACGGACAGGGTGCCCAGCCGAGCATTCCAGCCTTCAGGGGTCTCCTCCTGTGGATATTCCCTGCAATATCAGCTATATTCAAAGCCCTTCGAGCACGCATCGTCCCAGCCATGTGATCGACGGCAATTCTCGGGTGTGAAAAGGCGGAACCATGCAGAGACCTCTCGATAACCAACATATCATTGAAATCAAACCGCTGCCTTCTCCGCGCGAGATCAAAGCCAAGCTCCCGATTACCGACCAAGCGGCTGCACTCGTGGTCGAAACCAGAGAGGCCATCCGGAACATCCTCCATGGGCAAGACCGCGAGCGCCTGCTCGTCATTGTCGGTCCCTGCTCGATCCATGACCCGGAAGCCGCCTACGAATATGCCGCCAAGCTGAAACCTGTCGCCAACGCCCTGCGCGATCAACTCCTGATTGTGATGCGCACCTACTTCGAGAAACCTCGAACGACGGTCGGCTGGAAAGGTCTCATCAACGACCCTCACCTGGACGGCACCTGCGATATCGCGACTGGGATGGAACTCGCCAGAACGATTTTACTGAAGATCAATCAATCCGGCATGCCCTGCGCGACCGAATTGCTCGACCCCATCAGCCCCCAGTACGTCGCCGATCTGATCAGCTGGACCGCCATCGGGGCCCGTACCACAGAAAGCCAAACCCATCGGGAAATCGCCAGTGGCGTATCGATGCCGGTCGGTTTTAAAAATGGAACCGAAGGCAGCTTGCAAGTCGCGGTCAACGCCATGACGTCAGCGCGCGCCCCGCACCACTTCCTCGGCATTAATGCCGAGGGGCAAACGTCGATCATCAAGACGGCAGGCAACCCAGACCGGCACATCGTCCTCCGCGGCGGTGGCGGAAAAACCAATTACGACGCCGAGCATGTGGCCAAAGCCGAAGCGGCTGTGGCAGGGGAAGGCATCGCCCGCCCCGTCATGATCGACTGCTCGCACGACAACTCCAGCAAAGACCATAAGCGCCAAGGCCTCGTCGCCCGTGATGCGCTCAAACAATTCCGTGAAGGCCGCCAATCCATCATGGGCCTGATGATTGAAAGCAATCTTAACCCGGGCAAACAAACCTGGAAGCAAGGCATCTCCCTCGCCCACGGTGTGTCCATCACCGACGCCTGCCTCGGCTGGGACGAGACCGAAGCCCTACTCAGCGAGCTGGCGAAAGACATCGCTCTACGTCCGGCATAACGTCTCCCCCAAGGGTCGATTCGTTCAACGCATCACTTCACGCCTGCCCCATTTTGCTGCTCCCTTCGACCAGACAAGATCATATAGGCAGCCGGAACCAAAACCAGCGTGACGATGTTTGAGACGAGACGCCCTCCGATTA
>JBDSKU010000274.1:0-6271 GCA_039916745.1 Nitrospiraceae bacterium | reverse complement strand
GCGGCCGGGTCCCCGGTGAGGGTCTGAACGATGCGAGAACGAAGCTGGCGGACTTTTTCAACAGCCTGCTAGGCCAGTGCTTCTCCACTGGTGCGATGACTGCCGTTCAGCGGGGCATAGGTCGGGGCGCTGCTGCCATTTTTTACGCCGTTGAGGTGCGTCTTTCCGTTCACGTTCTTCCCGTTCACACATTCCACTAAGACCCAGAACCGCAAGGGATTCACATTCTGCTTCCGGGCCACGTGCAGCGAGGTGCCTTCCAGCACCGCCTGGAGCGACAGGTCTGTCCGCCAGCCTAAGTGCTTTGTGAGTGGGGAGATGACTTTCTCCATGGCGGCGATGATTTTGTTGTCGTTGCTGAAGTGATTCAGCATGATGATGCGCCCGCCGGGCCGGCAGACGCGGATCATTTCGTTGACCACCTTGCGGTAGTCGGGGACCGCGGTGACGACATAGGCGGCGACGACGGTGTCGAAACTGTTGTCCGTGAATTCCATTTCGCCGGCATCCATCCGGTGCAACTGCACGTGGCCCATCCGGTGTTCAGCCGCGCGCTGCTTCGCTTTCTCCAGCATGCCTTCGGAGAAATCGATTCCGACGATCTGACAATGACGAGGGTACATCGGCAGGGCCAACCCGGTGCCGACTCCGACTTCAAGAATTCTTTCATCAGGCTGCACGTCTAAGTTTCGGATCGCGGACTCACGCCCTTCGTGAAACACTTTGCCGAAAACCCGATCGTAGATTCCGGCGTAGGACGTATAGACGCGCTCAACTTTCGCTAAATCCATGTCACCTCCGACTCCACAGCTTGTGCGATTGGCGTTCCCCGACGAAGCAGGGATTATCCGGATGGTCGCAGCTCCAGTGGGGGAAAATTTTGGCGGCAGAGCATCTGAATGGAGCGGGAGCCCCGCCCGAACAACAAACGGAGCTACTCTAGCCAACTCGCTGCGATGAGTCAACAGATTCTCTCGGCTCCATTACTTGATTCATCCGTGGCCCCTATGGGATAGGTACGAGCATGATCCTCGCAGGTTTCTTCGCCGGGGCGCTCTGCTTCGGCCTGATTCTCGGTGACTGGCTCTACTTCGTGCGTCTCACGCCGGATGCCAGCCGCTATGGCTGCGGGGTGGCTCGTGTGCAGGATCGATTCACACGCATCACGATGGGGCAGCTGGCCGACCGGTTCGATGCCGAAGGACTGTTGATCTTGCCGCATGGCACGGCGCGGTGGTTTCCGGATCTGAACCAGATCGTGATTCGCCAAAAGTATCGACTCTTTGCCATAGGCTTTCGAACATTGTGGCCGTTAAAAGGGCTGATCTCGCTCTCTCCAGACGGTGATGCCCTGTCGGTGGTATGCCGCAAACTCACGCCCTGGTCCTCTGCTCTGCTGACCGGCACGTGGTTTGTCCTGGTGCTGGTGGGTACGGTAGGGGCCTTGATCGGTTTGTTCCTTGAAGGCGAACTCGCCGCACTTGGCGGGGTGGTGCTGGCACTTGGGGTTGTCGGGCTGGGACTGGTGTTTCTCCTATCCGGAGCACTGACCACTATTTTCGCCTATCGGCTGGAGAACGCCAGGCTGACGACGGTGTATCAGGAACTCAGGGAAGCGCTCGAAGGGGCAAAAAGCTAGCAGGCTGCTGAAAAAGTCCGCCAGCTTCGTTCTCGCCTCGAAAGCATCCTCAACGTAGCCAGGGGCTACGCCTCCGGTGTTTCCATCGGCTGCGGCCTTGCTGGACGGCCATTTTGAGCATCCTGCTAAGAGTAGAGGTTCAAGAACTCATCATATTCGGCTGGCAGGTTTATACTGGAGCGGTTGCGGGCGAGGCCGGCGATGATGCCTCGGTGCTTTTTGCTGAGCCCGGAGGCTTCGAAGGCCTGGCGAAAGTATTGCCACCGCGCGGTCGCGTCGGTAATCAGGCGCGCGCGTTCCGCCTGGGGCAACGCATGGACCAAGGTCGTGAGGGAACGAATGGCCTTCTCCACGCTCTCATAGGGAGGCGCCAGCTTGAGTTGGGCATAGAAGGTTTCCAGATGATGGCGAAACTCTTCGCGGAGCGTCAGGGTATAATCGGCTGGGGTTGCGATAGGGTCAGTCATCGTAGTGACGGGGATGATACGGGAAGGACCGCAGCCGTGACAACAGCTCATCCATCTTTATTTGCCAGGAGGGTCCCATGAAGCGCATTCAGCAGTATGTCCTCGGGCTCGTGGCCCTGGTCGCCTTAGCTGGCTGTTCGTCCCACCATCATCATGGGATGATGAGTGAGGGGACGGGGGATGCCTATTGGCAGAAGGGCCAGCAGGACATGGCGTCGTTGATCGACCGTACGGTCAAGGATCAAGAGAAGGCTGCGCAGGTCAAATCGGTGGTGAATGACATCGTCGCGGAATTGAAGGCGAGCCGCGAGGTCGCTCGTGCGGGGCATCGTAAGCTGTATGAGTTGAATGCGAACTATGCGGCGACCCCGGAGGAGTTCACCAAGGTCCTGGATGATTCGAATAATCAGCGCATGCAGTCGGCCGCGAAGATTCTCTCGCTCCGTTTCAAGATGAAGGATCTCATGACGGCGGAAGAGTGGAAGGCCCTGTCGGACCAGATGTTGTCCTACAGCAGCCGCTACCGGCACAGCGATTCTGCGCCCAAGATCGGCTACTAGCTGAAAAGTCCGCCCATCGGGAAACGCTGAACGATGAGCGATGAGCGATGAAGAGGGTAGCAATTGTTGCTTCAGCCCTTCGCGTTCATCGTTCAAAGTTCAGCGTTTACTCGCTGCGGCCGTAAGAGGCAGGGGCGTCCAGCTCGCGCCGGCGTCGGTCGAGCGGTAGAGGCCGCTGCCGTTCGTGCCGACAAACAGTATGTGTGAATCGCGCGGACTCATCGCGAGGGTGCGAATGTTCAGCGAGGTCAGTCCGCTGTTCATCGCCGTCCATGTCTGTCCGCTGTCGGGGCTCTTCCAGACGCCGCTCGGCCCTCCGATATAGAGGGTCTTCGGTTCGACCGGGTCGATCAAGATACTGCTTACGAACAGATCGGGGAGCGATTGCCCGATCCGCTCCCATTGGTCTCCGCGGGTGGCGGAGCGGAAGAGGCCCTTCGTCGTTCCGGCATAGACGATGTCCGGGTTGACGACGTCGAAGACCAGGGCATTCACTCCCAGCGCCATCCCCCCCATCAGCTCCTGCTCGGGAATCAGCCCGTTGTTGATCTTCTTCCATCCCATCGCCGCATTGTCGGACCGGTAGACCCCTCCCGTCGTTCCGGCAAAGAGGATGCGAGGATCGCGGGGATGAATGGCGATGGAGACTACAATGTGGACCTCCTTCATCCCGGCCATGCGTTCTTCCCATTCTCGTCCGCCGTCCTTGGTGTAAAAGGCGCCGACGGTCGTGGCCGCGTAGATCTGATCGTGGTCGGCCGGGTGAAAGACGAATTCATTGATGAAGGAGACGTGTTCCTTGAGTCCGACGTTGTGGGGGAGCCAATGTTGCCCGCCATCGGGACTCTTATAGACCGCGTCAGCCATGGTGCCGGCATAGATCGTGGCAGGAAACTGAGGATCGATGGCAAGTGTGGTCACACGCCGCGCGCTGAAACTCGGGAACCGTTCCCACAATTGACCGCCGTCCCGCGACTTGTAGACCGCATCGTTCGTGGCGACATAGAGGATGTTTGCATTGGTCGGATGGAGTGCGATGGAGACGATCGCCTGGCTCTCCTTTTGGCAGCCGAGGCAGAAGAGCAGTAGCGCGAGAGAGGCAAGTGTGGCGGCAGTACGGATCAGCATGACAGTCGAGGACCTAATCACAGGGATTGTTGCGGAGTCAAGGAGAAGGGGAGGGGGATGGAGCCTGATGATCTTCTGTGCTCGCGCAACGCGCGGCCTCAGAAGGCCCTCGTTGGACGCGCGCAGTAGAAGATCAATCAGCCCCCATCCCTGAGAGAAAACGAGCAAGCTTGGAAGGATCATTGAATATTATGCACATTCGATGCGTGCAGTTGAGACTACGCCAGTCGTCTCGCTGAAGGTAGATCGCGGGAGAGATGCGGAAAGTAAGTGGGGAGTCAACCAGGGAGGACTTGACGGCATCCATGAATCGGCTGAGAATGTGCCGCGGGTGTTCTTGTTCCTAATGAATATTGTGAGGGACGAAGGCCGGGATTACAAAGCGGGCCACGTGCCACACATTTCGACACTCGTTCGACACGCATCTGCTTGAAGGTGGCTACGATATCCGGACAATCCAAGAACTGCTCGGTCACAAGGACGTCAGCACCACCGTGATGTACACGCACGTGTCGAACAAAGGCGGCCACGGGGTGAGGAGTCCGATCGATGGCCTGTGAACCGTCTTATACAGACTGCATAAGCCGACGACCTGGAAGCGGCAGAGGAGCGGAACTCGTTCTGCTGCAACTGGTTAGGGCGGGCAATTGGTGCGTATTCGCCGATTTAGGCAGAAGTGGACAGCCTGCCTTCACAGGATTATACAGTCTGTCCAAACATTGTTAGCCATCAGGAGACCATGGTGAAGAACCTAATACCAATCTTGGCACTCGGCCTCATTAGCTCCTGTACACTCGATGACGGTACTGAATATACGCTGTATCGCTCTGGAATCGATGTACCAACACAAACGCACGATGAGACACTAAGAATTCACATTGCAACGTTTGATGCGCTGCCGCTCACGAATAATGAAGACAATGCCAAATACAACCTTGCAAACTGTGAATTTGCACAGGAATTGTTTGCTTCTAGCCAGCCGCACTATCGAAATTATCGAAGCAATACCGTTGCCGCTGGCTCAATCAAGATTAGGTACTGGTGTGAGAAGGGTAGTTTCAAGAAGTGATCTGAATCATGGTTAATCGGTCCATCAGCCAGGAACCGTTTCGGCGACATTACACGGCGCCCCCAATGGCCGCTTATGTAGCGCTTTAGCATCATGAAGACTCACGCTCAGCTTCTGTTTCAACTCGATACGGCGTTTGAGAACTACATGAAACTTACTGCCATACTGGAGGCAGATATAAAGTCGATGTTATCGATCGAATCCACATCACAAGCGTGGCGGCGCAATTTCGTTCGGGCATCTGCCGCGCTTCTTGAGGGCCACGCTCATTGCCTGAGAGAAATGTGTCTTGTTGGTCTGCGCTGCAATGCAGCGAACCTGACGAAGAAGGAGCGCTCTGCGATTACCGATGAACGCAGTTTTGATACAAGTAATCGTATAAAGCTGACTTTGCGGGCCGCGTACAAACTTTTTTCTCTGCAACCCGCTCCAGACTTTGGCGGCGTTGAGTGGGTTCGCGCGCAGCGGATCCTACGAAAGCGGGACAGACTTATGCATCCCAAAAGACCGAGAGATCTTGGAATATCTGATCGTACATGGAGAGAATCGCGGCGCGATATAACGTGGCTTATGAAACAGTTCTTTGATTTTCTGTCTTTGGGTCAGCAGAAGTATGACGGCTAACATGTCGCTCAACCTGACTCGCGGTGCTGGCGCACCGCTCGCAGGTTAGCTCGGCGTTAGGTCTCGCACAAGAAAGGTGCCAGAGATGACAAACCACGTCCCGCCAGCAGCAGAGCCAACCTCCGATGCGTTGGGAACGCAGCTCACCGAACTCAACAATCGCAGTCGTTGGTATAGCACGCAGCTGTGGACCGTACCCTTTGCTTATTTAGGCGTTTCAGCTCTGGCAATAACGGGTTTCTTGAAAGATACGCAAGACCAGCTTTGGCTTGTCTTGTTTGCCGGTGCACTGGTTGGGGGTTTTGTCATTTGGCACATGGAAGGGATCCGGGACGGAGAAAAAAGAGCCGTAGAAAATCTCAAAAATCTTGAGTCCCAGCTTCATCTTGTGCCTACCGTGGAATATAAGCGATACATAATTCCATTCTTGGTTGCGGTCCGGGTCTTTACCGTCTTGTTTTTCTTGGGAGGCGTTTTCCATCTGTGGCGTCAGTTTTGCTAACGAGACCTAACCCGCTGCTCAACACGGACGCGCGCGGGCAAGCCGGGCGCGCTGGTTAGCGCCCCGTTGGGCCTCGCGCTCAAATCTAATCAAGCCAACATCACGTTAATCGTCAACATCAAGGACTGACATGCCGAAATTCAAAATCTACATTGCTAGCTGCCTTGCGATGATTCTGACTGGGTGCTCTTCCACAGGGATAGTGCAAACTGACGGTGGCAAGTATCTGATTGCCAAGAAGAGCCCACAAGTCGGATTTGGCCCGCCGATTGGAGTACGCGC
>JBDSKU010000273.1:0-8045 GCA_039916745.1 Nitrospiraceae bacterium | reverse complement strand
CCTGTTCGGCCCTCCGCTTCAGCTCTTCGATCTGTGTCTGCATGGAGGCGATGGTTTGCTCCTTCTCCATCACCTTGAGCTTCAGCCCTTCCTCGGCTTCTTTCTTTGCCTGCTCGCGAGTGGCAGAGAGCCCATCTTGAATGCGCTTTTCAATCGTGAGCTCTAGCTCCCGTTTGGCATCATCCAGTTCACGCTTTTGCCTGATGAGATCGGCCTGTGCTTTCTGAGCTTCTGCAAGTTTGACGTCGCGTTGATTGAGGACGTCCTGAAGTTCAGCCAGTTCTCGTGTCTTCTGGTCAATATCCGTTTGAGCTGCGAATTTGGCTTTCTTGGATTCCTCTGCGGCGATCTTTGCCCGCTCCATCGCCAGTTTCTCGGCTACCTGATCATCAATCATTTGATTGGCTTTTGAGACTGCTTCTTCTCTCTCACGCAGAGACTCTTCTTTCTTGGCAACGTCGGCATCTTTCAAAGCCAGCCGCTTCTCGTATTCGCGACGGGTTGACTCGATCAATGGAGCTGCGAGGGATTCCGTAAGCTTGATCTCTGTTTTGCAGTTCGGACAGGTAATTGTGGGCTCTGACATAGAAGATTCCTGGTAAGGCGGCTGTATCTATCGGCCCAATTCCTACGCTCAAAGGCTAGATAAATCAACACTACGGAAGGGGGTAATGGGCGTCAGGAAGGCTAAATACTTCCCTTAACTGTGTTTCTATCCCTGTGTTGATGGGGTGGCCTGGCCTGGCGGGTTCCCATCGTGCGCGCGTTCAACGAGGGGAGTCTGCGACCGCGCGTTGCGCGAGCACAGGGAATTGCTAGGCTGGCCCAGCCGTCTATTTCCCTCTATTCCTCTGCATGGAAGGGTACCCATGTTGGTCTACGTGCGGCTGTCGAACGAGGCCCTTCTCAGGGCGCGCGTTCCAGGAGCACTAGACCAACATGGGTGTTCTCCCATTCCGCGGTCTTTCGCTACGTCTCTTTAGGGATGGGGCCAGAGTGATCTTCCATTGCGCGCGTCCAACAAGGGCCTTCCCAGGCCGCGGGTTGTGCGAGCACAGAAGATCATCAGGCTCCATCCCGTCCTTGTCTTGAGTCAGACTCCGAAATCTTTAACGTGGCTTTCGATCAAGGCGAAGGAATGGTGTCGGGTGCAGATTTGCGTGGCTTGTGGCGCTGCGGTGGGTAGGAAGGGATGGGTCAGTGAACGAGTTCGTCTGTCTCGACGTTGTGCGCGAGCTGCTTGTAATCGGATTCCCGTTCCGTGAGGCGGAGGCTCGCGCTGTCGCGCCGAATAGTCTGGTTGGGCATCCCGTTGCTGTGCTGCGAGGATTCTTCTGCCTTAGGGCCGGGGCCCATGTCGGCGAAGCCTTTGAAATAGGCGCCATCTTCGATCGAGAAGGCCGGGGTATGGACGTCGCCGATCTGTACGGCTGTTTTGAGGAGCTGTACCTTGTCGACCGCGGTGACAGTACCCTGAATCTTCCCGCTGCTGAGTAATGTGCCGACTGAGACGGTCCCCCGGATCACCGCATGTTCGCCGACGACGAGTATCCCTGTGGTGTAAATCTCGCCTTCCACGCATCCGTCGAGCTGGACGGTGCCTTCAAAATAGATAGTTCCTTTGAACGTGACGTCTTTGCCCAGGACGGTGAAGTTCTCGGCGTCGGTCTGCTTATTCTTCGGCTTCTTGGTGTCCCACATTGGTGATGCTCCTTGATGATTCCGAATGAAGGGTCTTGCCGGACAGCGAATATGTAATGTCTTCTGAGAGAGCAACAGTCGTGCCCTCAGTCGATTCGATAAATGTTCAACAACATCCGTCACCTAGCTCGGCACCGCACGATGTCAGAATGTAGGAACATGTAGGGGAGGGGAGTCAGTTTGCAGGCAAGCTGATTGGTACGGAGCGGGAGAAGTCGGTGATGCGTGGAGCGAACTGCGTGGCCACAGAGATTTTCCGTGGCTTGTGTGATGAGGTTCAGTCTGTGGCGTTCAAGATTTTTTCGGCCTCAGAAGGGGCAACATCACCGTCAGGGGGTCAATGGGCGAGGCTGTAAATCCGCATTCCTCATAGAACTGTTTGGCGGGCTCCGAGATCGCATGGACAAGAATTGCTCGGATACCGGCGATCTCCGCGGCCTGCACCGTGCGCAGGACTGCGTCCCGCAGTAACCCTTTGCCGATACCACGCCGCTGGACACTGGTATCGACTGCGAGTCGTCCGAGGACCATGACCGGCAAAGGGTCAGGCATATTGCGTTTCATCCGCCCAGGTGCTTCCGCATGTGCCACCGCACCAACGGCGAGCGTGTAGTATCCCACCACGGTTTTTCCCACACAGACCACATAGGTGCGCGAGGCTCCGCTCGCCTCGTTGTGAAGGGCACGCCGACGCAGCCAATCATTTAGTGCTGGTTCGCCTGAATCAAAGCTCGCGAGGTCATGTGTGGCGGTTAATTTCTCGGGCGGCTTGATGGCCTCAAGGCCTTCGCTCATTTGTCCCATAGGGCCTTGGCTCGAAGGAGGCGTCGAAGTTTTTGGTTGCGTGCGGGAGGGCGGTCGAGCAGGGCGGTCAAACGTTCGAATATCTCTGGAGGGAGCGCAAAGTAGCGCCGATCCAACAGCACGGCTTCCGCCTCCCGGCATGCGGTATCCAGCATGAAGTCTGACCGGCTCCTGCCAAGCATTTCCGCAGCCCGGTCAATCAAGGTCTTCTGTTTATCACTGGCGCGGAGGTTGATGGTTTGCCCTTGTCCCCCCACGGCTCGGGTTTCTGAATGTTTCATGCGACGCCTCCATATGGATGGCCTCACTATATCAGACTGTGCGCACACTGTACACACATGCGCCAATCCACTTTCAGCTGGAGTCTTGGCCGCTGCCCTATCCTACGTGTCCTGTTCCATTGAAGCGAGATCTGCGGACAGACCAAACGGGGAGGCGCTGGAAACCAGCCTTCCATTTGCTCCAGGCACTGAAGCGATTGGGCGACAGCAAGGTTCGTTTGTGCTCCTTCTGCCACAGTGCTCAGTGGCCTCTGGTGCCTATCTTGAGTAAGCCGCGCTTCTCGGCAGGCGATATCTCCATGGCTTTGTTGGCCTTTCTCCCTTCGGATCAGGGGGGCGTCTCGTTATGGCCGTCCAGCATGGGTCTTGCTGTATGTCAGTGGGTAGAGACAGGCACAGGCCGACAGGATTGAGGAGGGCCATCACATGGAACAGATATTAGACAAAGCAGGCAGTCAGGGTTCTCGCAGTCTCAACTCGCGTAAGGGCTCAGGTTGGGCGGTGATCACCGGGCTGGTGGTGCTCCTGACGCTGCCCGGCATCGGTGCGCTTGCCGCTGAGCTGACCCCGACGGAATCCGTGAAGAGCACGATCGCTGAAGTGGTTCGTATCCTCGACAATGCGGAGGTGAAGCAGCCTAGCCGTTCCGTGGAACGACGCCACATGATCGAGCAGGTGGTCCGGGATCGAGTGAGTTATGAAGAGATGGCGAAACGAGCGCTGGGCGTGCCCTGGACGGATTTGACGGACCGAGAACGGCGGGAATTCGTCGATCTCTTTGTGCAATTACTCCGAGACACGTTTGCCGGCAGGATCGACTCGTATGCGGGTGAGCAGGTGGTCTATCTGTCAGAACAGCGCGAGGAACAGTTCGCTGAAGTGAAGACGAGGTTGACGGGCACTAAGATGGATACGCTGCTGGATTTCCGGTTGGCGAACCGGTTCGGTAATTGGCTCGTCTACGATGTGGTCATCGATGGGGCGAGCCTCGTGGGTAATTACCATGCACAGTTCACCAGCATTATCCGCGACCTGACCTATGCAGGGTTGGTGCAACGGATGAAAGAGAGAACACTCGTCGCCAAAGCGTTTGAAGCGCCCACGGCGCCCTAATCGCTGGTGACCCGATCCGGACCGGTGTCTTTCCCTTCTTCCGAGCTTACTTGCCTTACCAGGGATGGGGGCCGATTGATCTTCCACTGCGCGCGTCCAACGAGGGGAGTCCTCGACCGCGCGTTGCGCGAGCACAGAAGATCATCAGCCCCTATCCCATTCCCCCCCCATTTCGTAGGATAGCGGTTCGTTCTGCCATGCTCGTATCCTGTGCCCTATGGCGGACAGGAACCAACCCATGGCATGGCGAACGATTCTCCGGGGGGTCGCCATTGTGTATGGCACCACTTTTGTGGCAGGACTGGTGTTTGCCTTCAACGGGATCACGCCCCAGACCGATCACATTGGTTTCCCTCTGCTCGCGCTGCTCACAGGGGCGGTTGGTGTGGCGATTGCCCTCAGGGTTGCTGACACGACGCGGCTCTCATATCTCCTGGCGATTGGAATCGGTGTCTGGCTTCTCAACCTGACCAGTGTCTTACTTGACGCTCAGTCCTTGAGCAGTTGGGTCAATAGCAGTGGCTTCATCGCGACGACGGTCATCCTGGGCCGATTGTTGATCGGCGTTAGTCTGGAAACCGTTCCAACTCCTACCCTGTCCTATTCACTCATCAGCCGGAAGAGCTACTCAGGCTTGCGGAAACGCCGGACAAGGTTCTCTCGCTTCTAGCAGGCGTCTCTTCGCTCCTTCTTCCCTAATGACCGTAATTCCTTTTCGGCATTCTTGATACCTTCTTCATAGACGGTTTTGTCCGAGGGCGATCAGCCTGCGCTCTCGCATACGCGAAGTCATGGCGTGGCAATACCTCTCAGGCTTGTTCGTTCGTCTGGTGAGCCTCACGCGATCAGCCTTCTGCCATCAGCCCTATCAGGACACGAGAGATGCTGCACGCGTATCGGACACAGGCGGGCGGGTTACTTCAGCCTATGCGTACTCTTGAAGGGCCATCTGACGATGAGGTGGGGTTGGGTGTTGTTTCTATGGCTCTGGTGAAGGGGCGCCGTCCACCTATGCGGGTTCTGTATTCGCATCGAGCACATCGCTGGTCTGGCCGCGCTGGTCTTTGACGTAGACGCTGCCCTTCAAGGCTTTGGCGCGCTTCTTCAGTTCGGAGGCAATCTTACTCACATCTCCCGGATGCGTGACGGGACAGTGCTCGTTGGTGACGACGGCGATCGACAGACTCATCATCGGAAACTGCTCTTTGTTGCCTCGCCGATCGACGGAATCGATGTAGCCCTTGAGTCGGTCATCACGGTCGTAGAAATCAGGAATCACCAGATCGAAACGTTTGATGACGGTCTGGCAGATGGCGTCGATGCGGTCCGGCCTGCTCATGAATACAAAGTCGTCTCCCCCGACATGCCCGACAAACCCCTCTGCGCCCGCGAGTTCTCCTACTACCGTGGTGAGGATGCGGCAGGCGACGATGAGGACTTCGTCTCCACGGCCATAGCCGTAGCGATCGTTGAAGGATTTAAAATTGTCGATATCGAGATAGGCCAAAGCAAAGGGCTGACCGCTCTGAATTCTAGCGGTGGTTTCGAACAGGATGGTGGTGTTGCCTGGGAGACGGGTGAGGGGGTTGGCATCGAGCGAACGGGTCAGGCGGCTGAGGCTGAGGCGCACACGGTGGATCACGTCTTCAGGACGATAGGGGATCGTGATGAAATCGTCGACTCCCAATTCTCCCCAGTCGATATCGTTGAGTCGGCTATCCCGGACGAAGACGATCAACGGCAGTCGCCCGAGGAAGGCATCGTGCTTGAGGTTTCGCGTGAGTGTTTCCGCCGAATGGCCCCCGGCTCCTTCTGTGGCCAGGATGAGGCAGGGAGGATCGTGAATGAGTTCGTGCAGCGTGAGGTCCGGGAGGTTGCCTTCCACGACTTGGAAACCGGCTTTTTCCAAGGCCGAGGTCAAGGTGACAATGGGGGCGAGTTCATTGTGCAGGAGGAGAATGCGCCGTCCTGGTAGGGAGGGGTTCATAGGTAATCGTCGATGGTGGCAAACTCGTTCGAGGCCTTGGCGATATAGTCTGCCAACGTCTGTTCGTCGAGGCCCACCATGTCCCATGCTGCTTTCGAGAGCGGCGGGATGAGGTCATCCCCCGGGTTTCCGCAAGCCAGGCCTTTGACCAGGATATCGGCGACATGAACGATGGCCGTTTGCACCATGGCTTCTTTGGCGAGCGTCGGCGCATGGTGGTAGAGGATCGGCTCGCGGAGCGTGACCGGTAGATGCCAGGCATTGGCGAGGTAGCCGCCGATCTCTGCATGTGAGAGGCCCGTGAGTTCCTGCTCCACGTCGAAGAGTGACCGGTCGCCTCCTGTTTTGTAGGCCTCTTTGATCTGGTCTCCGACATCCGCCCATTTGACGTAGAGGACGACTTTTCCGATATCGTGTAGCAGGCCTGCGACGAACAGTTCTTCGGGGTTTTTGATCTCCAGTCTGGCTGCCAGGAGGTTGGCCGTAATGGCGACGCCCAGGGAATGGCGCCACAACTGATCCATGCCGGCGTCTTTCATGATATTGAGCGCCGAGGCACAAAGGGTGAGGCCCTTTACGACGTTGAATCCCAGGACGATGACCGCATGGGCCACCGAACTGATGCGGGAGGGGAATCCGTAAAATGGTGAATTGGCAAGCCGGAGGACTTTGGCCGCGAGGACCTGATCTTTTTCGATGATCGAGCCGATCTCCTCGGTCGAGACCGTTGGGCTGCCGATCATGGCGGCGAGCCGCTGCACGACATGGGGGAGCGTCGGCAGGTCTCCGAGTTTCTCGATTCGGTTGCGCAGGTCTGTCGGATGGAATGTGGTCATGCTGTCGCAGGTCCCTCTGTCACCGGCGCGCTGCTATGCGTGGTATGCAAATGTGTCCGGAGAGTTTTGAGGATGAGTTGTTGGACAGGATCTTGCGTGACATGCCGGAACCGATGATCGAGTTCAGCCTCCAGCTCCGTCAGCGTTTTTCCGCCGGCGCTCCCTGCATCGCCCTCCACATATACGGAGGTCGTTCCCATTCGTTGGAGGCGCTCGATCATGGGCACATCAAGTAGGGTCCCGGCTGACACGATGGGAAGTCCGTTGGCATTCGTGACGGGTTTGACCAGGATCATATCCGGCAAGAGTTCCCCGATGACCACTCGTTTCATCTATGTGAATTCCTGAGATGTATCTGTCTGTTCGCCAACTGCCGAGTTATTTGAATTGAATACATGCATCGGGCAGAAGGGGGGCTCCCGCTCGTCCTTCTCTTATCGGACGACCGGCATCATTTCTAAAGGTTCCTTCCCCTTCTTCTCCGTTGCTGGGCTCAGGAGAGCCGTCGTGCCATGACAGGATTTGCGGGAATCGAGGAACGTGCAGGTTGGGTGTGGCGCGCGTCTACTTTGGCAGGGGTTGAGACACCGGGGGCGATTCCTGTCCTGCGATGTTGGTGGCGGTCACGCAGACCCTGACTTCAGGGTCCGGTGGAACGATATTTCGAATGGTGACGGTTCCTCCGCCTCGGGGGTCTTTCGCCCATGTCCGAATGACCTGGGTCTGGCCCTTAGGGGAGCTGAGATAGATGGAGGTCAACAAGAGGTTTGTCAGCGGAGCGCCGGTTACATTGGTGGAGGGTTCGCGATACGTGACGGTGAATCCATTTGGACCAACCGGAACGGAGACTGTGGTTGTGGTGCAAGCGGCGGGGACTTCTGCGCCGACGGTCGTCTTGGTTTGAAGTTTCTCGCCGGTCCCATTTGTCGCCAGGTATTTTACTCCGGGATTCAGGACTCCACAGGCTGCCAGCGCGAGTGCCATCGCCAGAAGCGGCCATTGTATGAGATGTACGGTTGTCGGTGAGGTCTGCATCATTTTCCCCATTCCGTGAACATCTACATCAACGCTCTTGGCGCAATCGAAGACTATTGTACTCGCGAGGTGTGGATAAGAGCTATGGCCTTCGCGGAACGGTGCGGCCTTCTTCTAGGTCTTGGAGATCGGACCAGGCGGTGAGGTCGGTGCGAGAAGGATTGACGGCGTCTCTGAGCTGGTTGAAGTACTGTTGTTTCTCCGGGCTGCTCGGCCCGCGCGTCAGCATCAAGTCGTTCCAGAGCTCGATCTCAGATGTTTTGTGTGGTTTCGCGATTTTCCTGAACC
>JBDSKU010000272.1:0-7178 GCA_039916745.1 Nitrospiraceae bacterium | reverse complement strand
CTTCCTCAGTAATGCCTAACGCCAAGGGAGCAAAATCCTTCTCGACTAGCAAGACCGACCAGACCTGGGCAAGATCCTTGCGCGCTTTCAAAGCCTCCTTATGGAGTATGTGCTCTTGCCGGACTTGAATCCATTCCCGTTCCAATTGCTCACGCCCCTGTTCAGCTCCATCAATTCCAACGGTACGGACCGCCCACAAGACTCCCGCCAACAACAACACCAACACCACCCATGGAATCAAAGTTCCATAGAATTTGCGCAAATGCTGGAGAATGAAACCCCTCATTTTGCCCTAGACACCCGGTTGTCGATATTGCACCGTGAGATCAAATTCAATCAAACCATCCGGCCCCACCCGATGTTGGCCCAGCACAGGATCGCGAAAAACTACGTGATTCTGCAAAGTGACCGTCAACATCGTCACATCTTCGACCGCCACCGCCAACCCGGTCATATGGACGACCGTACTCCCAGGATCTAGCCGTATGCTCTGAATCGACATATGCAGGGGAATGGCAGTTTCAAGAGCGGACAGAAACTGCGTCCATGAAAAACTCCGTTTTGTGAGCAACTGGTTCGCCAAACCGACTTCCACCGGTAGCTGCTGCAAGGAAGCCCCGGAGAGATCAAGACCTTCGCGCTGGACCTCAGCAAGAAGCTGATGATCTTGCACTCGAACTTGATTGAGACGGGCCTGTAAGTCATGCCGGTCCCGCACTGCAACGAAAGCCTGACTCACACTCCAAAGGATTGAGCCCCCTAAGATCCAGCTCAACACAATCAGCATCACGCGAGTCGGCCAGAGATACCAGCGATATCGACTACTCAGTTCGATCTGAAAATACCGTGCCCCTCCTGCCTTCTTTGAATAACTATTCACCCAGGCGTTGAGAGCCCTAAAAAATGTCTGTCCCGTTCTCATGGGCTACATCACCCCCGCCACGACAGAGAGGGTCGCCCCTGACCTGCTACCCCCACCATGAGTCCCCCCCAAGCGTTCGACCGCCTCCCAATCGAGCCTCTCAGTCGACAAGCCCAGTTCGCTGTTCAGCGCCTGCTCAAGCGTGGGAAAGGGGCGATCGCTGGAGAAGACAACCTCCGTTACGTTCACACCGGGATGGCGCTCGCTACAGGCACGAAGTGACGCCGCACATTCCTCGACAATGTTGTTAGCCACGTCGCCACCAGAATCTTCTTCACCGGCGAGACATTCAACACTCAGCCGCTTCGTCCGAACAAACACCAATCGGTCTTCTTGCATCACAAAGCAAGTCAACCCGCCGTCCGATACACTGACCCAGAGTAAATCACGCCCCAACCGTTTCCGCCCGCCTGCAGCTTTCAGCCAAAGATTAAACAGACGAAAGCTGGCCACACCGACTTCCTGCGGAAGCAACCCAACCGATTCACAGAGGGACTCATATTGCTTCAAAATGGCTTCTTGTATCGCTACGACAAGCACCACATGGGAACGGTCGTCCCCTGCGCCGTGTGAGGGAAATGCCTGCCAGACAATCTTGGCCCCGGACAGGGGCAACAGCTGTTCCTGCCCTAACCGCCAGCGAATCAGCGCCTCTTGCTCTTCCGCCTGCGCCGGGAGTTGGTCCAGCTGTAAAACAGTTGCACGCACCGATAGATCCGGCAACAACAACACAATCGGGCGAGGAACGTCAGACAGCCATACATGCCCTGCGAACCGAAGATCTCGACTTGGTCCTACCAGCGATCGAAGACAATTCTCCACCGCAAAAATATCTGTCAGGTTTATATCCATAGGAGACAGCTTGATTGCTCCGGTTGGTGTCGGCGAGGAGACACAGCGGTAGCGATACCTCCCTCGCCAGGTGCGGACGGCCTCTCCCCAGGCGAGCGCCTGCACCCCAACTTTCAAGCAGTGCCTCGGACGACTGCTACTCAGACCCCACATCAGTTACCCTTCTTCACTGAACGTCACTCGATTGATTTCGCGCAAAGTGGTGGAACCTTCCAAGACCTTTCTGAGTGCGGACTGACGCAACGTGATCATCCCACCGGTCACCGCACGATAGCGGATCTCGGACAAGGGACGTTCAGCAAGGATCATTTCCTTGATTTCATCGTTCAAATCGAGAAACTCCGTGATGCATTTTCGTCCTCGATACCCAGTCCCATGGCACTCCTGGCATCCTTTGCCTTCATAAAATGGCACGTCCTTGTATTCCTCGAAGTCAAGGCCAGACTCTTCCGCAAGCGTTTTATCGAGTTTGACCACCACGCGACAGGCCAGACACACCATTCGAACAAGCCGTTGCGCCAGCACGCAATTCAAGGCAGCCAGAAAGTTATAGGCATCGATTCCCATTGAGGCAAATCGTCCGATGACGTCGAATACGTTGTTGGCGTGCACCGTTGTCAAAACCAAATGGCCGGTGAGCGACGATTGAATAGCGATTTGCGCAGTCTCTCCATCCCGAATCTCGCCGACCATGATCTTGTCAGGGTCATGACGTAAAATGGAGCGAAGTCCGCGGGCAAAGGTCAGGCCTTTCTTCTCATTCACGGGAATTTGCACGACCCCCGACAGTTGGTACTCCACCGGATCTTCAATCGTGATCAGCTTGTCGTCTGTGATGTTCATTTCCGTAATCGCGGCATACAGCGTCGTCGTCTTACCGCTTCCGGTCGGACCGGTCACCAACACCATGCCGTAAGGCCGCGTGATTGCGCGCCGAAAACGCTTCAGATCTTCCGCGTTGAATCCCAGCCGTTCCAATCGCAACGTCGACACGCCCGTCGTGATCGCTTCGCGATCGAGAATACGAATGACGACCGATTCACCGAACACGCTTGGAAGGATTGAGACACGGAAATCGACGGTCTTTCGCTCCAGCCGCATTCGGAAGCTTCCATCTTGCGGCACCCGCCGCTCGGCAATATCCAAATCAGACATCACTTTGAGTCGCGAGACCAACGGAGCATGGAGCCTGACAGCGAGCGGTTCCATCGCCGGAACGAGAATTCCGTCAACCCGTAATTTTACCTTGGTGACACGATCGGCCGCTTCAATGTGAATATCGCTGGCCCGACGCTGCAACGCGCTCAGAAGAATCGAGTCCAGCAATTTCACGGCAGGACTTTGATCCTCTCCTGCCTGGTCCATCGTGAGGACTTCCTCACCACGCTCGTCCTCCTTCACCAGCACAGATCGATACTCGGCCTCGAGTTCCCGAAGGGCTTGGCTGGAGCCTTCACTGCGTTCCAGGGATGCCAGGATCGAGCTTCTTGGGCTCACGACCAAATCCAACGGACGGCCCAAGAGCAACTCCAACTCATCCAGTGCCAAGAGGTTCTGAGGGTCGGAAATGGCAACAGCCAATCGGCCTTGATGTTCTGCAATTGGAATGAACGGATGCCGCTGCATCAGTTTCACCGACATGGAGTCGTAAAACGACTGGTCAACCCGAAACTCCGTGAGCAGATTACACGGCAAGTCAAACTGGGTCGCCAATGCGCGAGCTAATTGTTCCTCAGAAAGAAGCCCCTCGCTTACTAGGGTCTGACCAAGAACGGCCGTCACGCCACCCAAGCGGCTGAGCACCTGGTCGAGCGTCTGCTTCGGCAGAATCCCCTGCCGTACAAGAACATCAATAAGTGTGGGGCGAGTCACAGTTCGTGCCAAAATTCCTTACTCACTCAACTCACTAGACGGCCCCAGCCATCTGGAAAACCGGCAGGTACATAACAATGACGATCGCACCAACCAAAACCCCCATGACCAACAGCATCATCGGTTCAATCCATGTCGTCAGTTGTGTGAGCTGGAGATCCAGATCTCCTTCATAGAACTCAGCCACATCATGCAACATCGTGGGCAGCGATCCGGTTTCTTCTCCGACCGATAGCATCTCCACGGCCAATTTCGGGAATATTTTGGGCCGAGCTAATGCTGCAGCCAGAGTCGTCCCCTCACGAATTTCCTCCACCGCGCCTGCCACCCCGACCGACACATATCGATTCGAGATAGCGCCGCTTGCAACAAACAAGGCATCGACTAGCGGAGTGCCCCCGGCAAGAATGGTCGCAAGGGTACGCGTCAGCTGAACCGTATAATGCTTCACGAATATCGGACCCAAGAGCGGCAAGCTCAACAATAAGCGATCCACGACTAGCCGCCCGGTCGGTGTTAGGTAGTATGCACGGCTGACGAGCCCAATCACGACCAGTCCCACCAATCCAGGCAATACGTACGCTTGGCCTCCCGTCACCAGATCAAGCAATAGTTGCGTGGCGGGCGGTAAGGATTTTGACGTCTCCGCATAGACCGACACAAACGTTGGCACAACATACGTCAGCAAAAACCCGATGACAGCAATACCGACAAGCACAAGGAACCCTGGGTAGGCGAGCGCTTTTGAGACCTTCTGCCGCAACCCGATCATCAGCTTCAGATAGGAAATAAATCGTTGCAGCACCTCGGCCAGGTTTCCTGATTGCTCTCCGGCCCTGATCGTGGCGATGTACAGTTCGGAGAAATGGCTCGGATGTTTTGTCAATGCTTCCGACGCTGAGGCCCCTCCACGAATGTCTTGCCGGATCGTTCGCAGTGCTTGCTGAAACCCCGAATGATTAGCCCGCTCGATTAAGAGATCCCACACTCGCAACACTGGAAGACCGGCCTTGACAAGGGCGAGCAGCTCTTGATTGAACACGAGGAACTCCCGCAGTGGGAGCTTTCCAAAAGCCGGCCAACCCAAGCTCAAACCGCTTATAGTCGCACCCCGGCGCTGCAGCCGAAACACGAGAAGCCCCTGGCCTTCCAACTTGGCCCGGACGAGATGTTCCTCTTCTCCCTCCATCTGCCCATCAAGGGTTGAGCCGTCAGGACGGGCCACTCTGTAAGAAAATACAGGCATGGTAAGACGTGCGCGAAGGGGTTAGGCGAATACCGCAAATGCGAATTTACGGCGTCGAGGAAACCGTGTCTGCACCGCCTCGTGAGAGAAACGGATCATCCGGTAACCACAGGGCCTGACCAGTGATAATTCTGTTGTCGGACACTTGATTGAGCACCCGAAGCTGCTCCACATTCACGTGATACTTCTG
Organism: Nitrospiraceae bacterium; assembly: GCA_039916745.1. Lineage (GTDB taxonomy): Bacteria > Nitrospirota > Nitrospiria > Nitrospirales > Nitrospiraceae > Palsa-1315. The sequence continues at coordinate 2,096 of JBDSKU010000272.1, read as the reverse complement.
CGCAATGCTCCAGAGTGTATCTCCGGGTTTCACAGAAACATGTCTCGCCGGAGTACTCTGACGCTCAGTCAAAGGCTCACGAGTCACCGGCATTTGCACCATAGCAGCAGGGGTTGCCGCCAACTGTTGCGTCTCCTGATATTCTGAAGGCTGATTTCGATGCGTCGGAGCCTGTATCCGCTTCTGGCCCTTCCGCGTCACATGGCTTGACGGAAGTGGCACGGCCTCTGGCACATCCTGATCAGGGTCAGACTTTTCTGGTTTTGAGAGCTGCTTGTGGAGTTGTTTCATCTGGCTCTGCAATTGAAGACTACTCCGGGAGACACGCCCTCGCTCCACCCGTGCAGCAGCTAGTTCTTCCCGCTGAAATTCAATCACCTGCCGTGCTTCAAGGACCCGCCGCTCCGCTTCCCTGACACGCCCCTCAAGCTGCGCTCGTGCGACCTGCGCTTCCGTCAGGTCCTTGCGCCGGGCCTCAAGATCAGCCCGCAACTCAGCGACTATCCGTTGCGCATCTCGCACCGACGTTCTCAATGTGTCTGTAGTCAACTGCAAATCAACCACCTCAGGCTCACGCATCGGCTCGAGTTCACCACATCCTGGAAGCAAGGCTGAGGCGAACCCTACGACACACAAGAGTCCGACTTGCACCACCGGATAACGGGTGCGTGATACTGCAACCTGCACTTGATGGAATCTGTTTTGGCGCTTCCACATAGACATCCTTACCAACGATTATACGGAGTGCCGTTTGTCCCCACAAACTCGGACCCTGAAAAGACGTCGACCACCCCCCCCTCGACAGGATCGGAAACTTCTTGCCATGTAGTCGTCGAACCGGTCAGGGGATCCTTTGGAATCGCCCGCAAATAGCCGGTGCCGACCATGGCCGACAGAGACGGAGGATACTTTCCCTGATCGGCCTTATGCTGATCCAACACATCGCGAAGCGTCGAAAGATCCTGACGCAAAGCGGCCTCTCTGGCCTTCACTACAGAGGCTTGGTACGTGGGCGCGGCGAGGGTAGCAAGAATACCAATGATCGACACGACGATCATCAGTTCGATCATAGTGAAACCGTCTAAGCCTCGCCAAGCGCGCCTACCAATTTCGATACTTCGTTCCATCTAATGCTAGATCCTGACTTTGCGTCATCACGTCGTAAATATCATCCCCGCACCAACTCGAGGCGTTCGGCGCATCCTTATAACACCGAAATAGCCAATCAGCTTTGCCTGTCAAGGGATCCAACGGGAGGCTCCTCAGATAGCGCCTCGTCGTCGTGCCTCTAATCGTTGCTTCCTCGCTGGTGAGCTTGATTCCCAATAATACATCCAGCGACTTCGGATATCCGTACACACTCGTCACATCCTTACACGCGAGCTTGTTCTTCATGCAGAGCGGCCCCACTAAGACATCGCCATCGCGATTCCACTCCAGCTTAAAGGTATCAATGGCAGCCCTCATGATCCTCAAATGCTGGCGCAATTCTATTTCGTGAGTCCGTTTCGCCGATAGACGGCTGAGCGGCATCGCGATAGAGGCGAGGATCATGACAATCGTCAAGGTAACCAGGAGCTCCAAGAGGGTCACGCCGGACTCTTTCACCGCACCCTCACGATACCTGCTCCTTCTTGAGACGATGCCATGGACGAATCCGCCTCGGAATCTACCAATCCCACGCGGACAGGAGAGACACCGGGTGCCTTGGCGTAGAAGGTGACCGTCACGGTCCGCCCACCGACCTGCCTCGCTGACGGGGCAATCCTGTAGGCGACCATTCCCGCTTGTGTCTCTGGGCCGCTGGACGGCTTCCCGCCTGAGTCAGCTATCGGTACAACTTCACCGTTCAGAATCGTTTTAAACTCTAACACTTGGGGATCATACTGAAGATGGAACACACCGTCCGCCGTTGGACGAAAACGTTCATCACTGATGGTCAGTTTAAATTCTTTTCCCATTTGAATCACCGACTCATCAGGCCTGATCGAGACGACGGCTCCAACTGAAACCAATGGAGTGAGTGAGGCTATCGCGGCCTTCCCTGCCGCTCCATTTTTTGCGCCTCCCCCCAAAGATAAAAACCCCGCACCGGG
>JBDSKU010000271.1:0-5472 GCA_039916745.1 Nitrospiraceae bacterium | reverse complement strand
TCTAGCGCTGGGGTTACGCACCATTCCGGTCGGGACCGGCTATGCTGTATGGACCGGGATCGGAGCCATCGGGACTGCCACATTAGGGATTTTCTTGTTTGCCGAGTCGACGGCTCTTCCACGGTTGGCCTCACTTGCCTTAATTATTCTGGGAATCCTCGGTCTCAAAGCCAGTTCATAGCAGAAGGCTGAAGAAGCCCACCAGCCCTCTCACGCGAGTGAAGGGTATGGTTGGCGAGACGTGCAAGCCTCTCCTTCCAGTGGCTCGCCACTCCTGCTCGTCCCGCCGGTTTTGCGCTGCGATCCTGCCAGGGCCTGTCCTGTTACTCCATACATTCGACAAAGGCGATCTTCTATGTTGCGGACTGCTATAATCCGAAGCCGTCGGTTTTCAGCGATCACTTTTCAAAATGGATAGGGTTCAGGATGGCACAACAGTCCTCTGTATCGTCTAAACGGTTCACGGTGGATCGACTGCTCTCGAAGCTTGGTGTTGCGTCTCGGAGCAAGAGCCAGGAATGGGTCCGTGCAGGACGAGTTCGCATCAATGGCCGAGTCGTGCAGGATCCGGCCACGTGGGTGTTATGGCCGAAAGATGCCATCGCGGTCGACGACCAGCCGATTCACGATTCAGCCAAACGATTGATCATTTTTCATAAGCCCAAAGGGGTCATCACGACGCATAGTGATGAGAAAGACCGTAAGACAATCTTCGATGTGTTGCCGGCTGACCTGGGCTACATGCATGCGGTGGGGAGACTCGATCAGGCGACCAGCGGGTTACTTCTGCTCACCAACGATTCGACCTTGTCGAGCTATCTCACCGATCCTGGTCATAAAGTGATGAGGACCTACCTGGTTTCTGTGCGGGGAGAGTGCACGGAGGCCCAAGCGGCAGAGGCCGTAGCCGGAGTGGTCGAGGAGGGCGAGCGCCTCCAGTGCCATACTGTGAAGATTCAGAAGAGTTCCGGACGCGAATCCCATCTGGAAGTGGTCCTGGTTCAGGGAAAGAACCGTGAAATCAGAAGACTCTTCATGGCGTTAGGGCATGAAGTGACCAGGCTCAGACGCATTCAATATGGCCCGTTCAAATTGGAAGAACTCCCACCCGGTGCCTGGCGTGAGATCCCAATCGCGGACGCAAGGACGGCGCTCCGGCTGTGACCAATCATGTGGTTCGTGGAGTGTCGTTCGTCCCTTTGGTGGGTCTGATCTGAAGCGAAATACGAAATGCGTTTCACGGGATACGTGATCTTCGGGATACGTTTCACAGGTATTGAGCTATTCGTGACCGAAGGGGAGGAGGGCTAGCTTGAAAGAAAGACGGCCGAGCCCTCCATCTTCTCAAGTGTGATCGTAGCCAAAACAGCTACAAGACGATCGTGGTTTCTGAGAGGTCCACATCAAACGGTCCTGGCAGAAATCGTCTTCATCGAGCACAGCACTCTTCTGATGATTCCCGTTGCACTCACTGGCTGGCGGGACGCTGAACAATCTTGCAGTCGGCTGGATCAAACCGCAAGATTGTTCAGTCATTGAGCGAGAGTTATTTCCACACGATCATGTCTATTTCACGGGAATCGTAATCACGATTGCTCCCATGACATCATTGATTTTGAAGTCCCGTTTGGGGCTGTCAGGATGGGCATTATGGCAGCCGATGCAAGCCTGGGTCACTGCAAGATCCGGATAGATGGCCTGGAAGAAACGGGCTCCTCCTTCCTTCACAAAGCCTGTATGGGGTTTAGCCGGATGAGTGAGGACCATACCCAGGCCTGTCTTCTCGAACTCACTGGCGGCGGCATTCTTCTTGTTGATCGGCCAGAGGCTGACCAATCGATACTGTATCCCGACGCCTTTTCTGGCCATGACGCGGCCCGACTCCATCAAGAATTGAGCTGGGAGCGGGAGTGTATTCTTCTGTTCCCAGTTCTCCGAGGCCACGACCACCCCCTTGGCCTGCATCCGTTCAACGACGTGCTTGCTGTACACTTCGCGGTCCGCTTCAATTACGGCGTGTACATAATCCGCCACCATTTCGACAGGCAGACTGACAGAGGTCCCTTCCGTTGTCGCACTGCTCGGCCAGACTAAGCCGGCGACGCTCAGTCCCAACACCAGCATGGGAACTCTCCATCGCAACTTATTGGAGCATGCCATAGTAACCTCCTTGGTTTCCTCATGGATCGGTCGGCGTCATTTGCCGCGGTTCCATGAAGGGGTGAGGTGCGTTGCGGATACAAGGTTTCACAGTCGTCGCGATAAGCAGGCGGGTTAGTTTGACGGTCAAGCTGGAGTCGGGAATGAGGTGAGGGGAGTTGGAAACCGTGAATTGCACGAGGCGATTGACTCAGCTGGTCGTTACGATCGCTGGAGAAGTGGAAGGAGGAGGTGTCGTAGGAAAAGACCGAAACCATCGTCCGGTTCTCCCTGTCTATATGATGCAGCGTACCCACTGGATCATACGATGAATTCATCATACTCCTCGGTCTGGAAGCTGTCCAATGAGCTGGCTCAGCGCAGATTCGCGCGGGTGATGTCTGCTCATGTCTGAGGCGAGGAGACGGTCAGAGGCTTGAACCTGAAATACTCCTCCTCCCTATAGCCGTTGGCGAGCCGTTGAATCACCCGGAAAGTGTTAGCCGAGCCCTTCGGCAAAGCCGAAAATCACTGTGTTGTTCATCGCTGCTCTCTGGTAGAGCGAGTTCTATGCCAGGTGTGCCAGTGGAGATTCGCCGGTGATTGAGTAGGTAAATAGGGTGAAGCCTTTCGGAGACATGTTGAAGGCGTACCTAAAGAGATTCAGCTATGAATCATTTGAGACCCCAAAATGTTGAGGCCCTGCGCAGATGGTTACGCTCACGAACGCGGATGAGAATGAGATACGAGTGAGCACAATGGTGATGGAGAATTGATGGCTATGCTGGGAAGACGTGGAGTCGGCCGATCGAGATCCTCCGCATTCGGCGAGAGAGGGCGGCAGAACAGAAAGCTCTTCTTCTTGGGTCGTTCGTGAAGCGTCGCTCGTATCTCGTCAGAAGCAAAAAGTCTCTGGCGTATAGCTAATAGCGTGTGGTCCGGCATGGACGGAGGGCGTCTTTGCCATCAGCAATAGGCCAATAGTCATCCCTGGCCCGAATCCCACTGACGCTTAATGTTTGAGATGATCGGCAGCCGCCAGCTTGCCGGTGGCTATCCGTTCGATGGAGTGGTTGCCCTCATTCACCAAACTCCCGGCGTAGTGTGGCAAGTACTTCGCCAAAGGTTTCGCGGATGTTTCCTTTACTGAAGCGCACTTGCTGTATGCCATGAACGTTAGAGAATTCCTCGGTTCCGTCTTCGAGCAGAATGATTGCTCGTGAGAAACCCAATCGTCCTTGGAACAAGCCAACCTCATGGATGACGTTCTGCCGGGCATGAAGAGTGCCGTCTGACTGCTCGTCTTCCCCGGTCAGAACCAGCAAAGCGAACAAGCTATTGGATACTAATTCTTCGAGGAAGTCTCGTATGGTGTGACCAGCTCGAGCACCAGTCTCATACGCCGCAACTTTGATTCCGTGCTTGTCCTGAAGGTGGTCCTTCAGATCGCGCCAGAGAGCGCTTCGCCCATGACCAATGAACACGATGGGCCGCGCCTTCGCGAGCGCCGCCATGGCGATGGGTGAAAGCTTAGAATTTTCAAGGTGCTTCTCAAAGACGGTCTCAATGTCCGAGCGCGAGGGTGCTTTCACACGAACAGTTGTCTCTCGCGGAGAGACGGAGACATCCAAATCATGTTCAGATCCGTAGAGGCGGAAATCGGCTCGTCCCTGAAACTTCCGGTAGTCGGCCAGGAACTCCTCAAGGGTGTCGTACGTCCACTTCGAATCGTCATGCTCCACGCTAAAGCTATAATTGTTTGGCTCAGTCTTGCTTCGCGCTGCAACAGCACGAAGTGTCGTGGCTGACTCCTTGAGTACGTCAGCGGAGAACCTGGCTTCGGCGTAGGTCTTGTCTTTCCGCACTTCACGCTCCTGGGTAAGTCTGCTGTGGCCTATCCCTGCAATACAGCAAGGCCGTCCCAGCAATCTGTTGTGGCAGAGCTTCTGTTCCGTTAAAAATTTCCCGCCTGCACCACATCCTCCAGGCTGTTGATGTCGAGCCAGTGCCCTGCCGTATAGAGGACGCGGATCGGATAGTTTCGCTTCAGCAGTTCTTGGAGTAAGTGGGGGATGGCGGCCTTCCGGTTAGCTGGTTTGGCCAGCAGCTCGACAATAATCTCGGTGATGAGTGTGGTCGCACTGGGCGAGACTTTGAGGAATCCCATCCAAACCCCGTGGGTGGATTCTTGAGGGAGCTTGTCTCCCAGTTGCTTGAGAAAGATCTTCGCGTTAAAGGCTCTTCTCGAATTGGGAATGGTACATTCGGTAAACCCGCCGAGGCGGGTATAGCTGCTCTGCTCCTGCCAATTGCTGTCGACGAAAATCACGCAGTCACCGGTTTCCTGGCAGAGAGACTGGGGAATGTATTTATTGAACAGCACGTCGCCATAGGAAATAATGGTGTCCTTTGCCGGTCCTTTCAGGGCTTGGAGGGCCTTCAAGAGCGAATCCAGTTCTCCGGTGTCCGCGAAATCATCGTTGTCGACATAGGTCAGGTTGGGCAGATTGACGGTTTCTTTCTTATATCCGCGGACCACCACGATGTCTTTGATCCCTACCGCATTGTAGGCGTCGACGATATGGGACAGGATGGGGATGCCCTGGATCTTGACCATCGTTTTGGGCTGCAGTTCGGTGAGTTCTCCCAGTTCCTTTCCGCGGGAGGCGGCGAGCACGATGGCCGCGGTGCCCTCGGCGCCTTTGGGCAGATAGCGGTCTTCAGCCTCTTGCAGCTCTGCGGCGTTTTGCAGGCGGAAGATTTCTGAGACCGGCGCGACTTTGTCTTCGATGGAGAGCAGGTGTTCCTGGTTTTGTAACGTGCGCGCGGTTTTTTGCATGGCGGCCACGGCCGATCGAAGCATGTGATTGGCCCAAATCACCATCGAAATCCCATGCTGCCGAAATACGTCGGTGGGGGTGGCATAATATTTGGTGGGCACGATCACGACGGGACAGCGATTGCCCCATTCCTGTTTGAATGCCAGGATTTCATCCGGCACCGATAAGGCGCTGTGAATGAGGATGCCGTCCGCCCCCGCCTGATGATAGGCCTCGGCGCGACGCAGCGCTTCCGCCAACCCCCAGCCGCAGATGAAGGCTTCCACTCTGGCGATAATACAAAAGTCCTGCTCGGTCTGGGCGTCTTTGCCGGCTTTGATTTTTCCGCAGAACTCCTGCATGTCCGCCATGGGTTGGGCGTCTCCCTTGATGAAACTATTCGTTTTGGGGAAGAGTTTGTCTTCAATGCAGACCGCAGCGATGTGGCGCTGCTCGAGTTTGCGGACCAGCCGCTGCATGTTATTGAAGTTGCCGTATCCCGTGTCGCCATCGA
>JBDSKU010000270.1:0-5509 GCA_039916745.1 Nitrospiraceae bacterium | reverse complement strand
GGGAGGCGTGCGAGTCGCGGCTGTTATTGGATGGGATCGAACCGGCCCTCTCATCCGGCGCCTCCACCAATCAACCTGTCACTCGATAAGACGAAGAGAGGAAGAAAAGGTAAACACTGTGTCTGCGCTGCTCGGGAAGCAAAGAGCCAGCTGCGAGAGGGCGGCTGGATTCGTACCGATACCAATGATCTGTCACTGTGGCGATGTTGGCCGTAGGGCGATTCCTACAGTGTGTGCGACAAAGAGGGGACGTCTGACCATTCGGCTGAGCAGACTTCCTGCCCAACGCCTCAATGTATTGAGGCGTTACGACCGGATCTAATCAAGCGATATCTGTAGTCCAAATCCTCCGGTAGAGTGATTACCTCTGTGAATGTGCGGCGTGATCTACAGGGTTTATCGCTACGTGGTCAAATGGGCTTAGAGTGCCAATGCACCTAGTGGGACGTGTGATATGCAGGTATGATGAGGCGTTGGATCAGCGATTGTGTGTGGAGCATGTCATGGCGATAGGCGCATCTCAGCCAAACGTTTTGATCGTTGAGGATCAAGAGGGACCTCGTAAGGCCCTCTGTATGATTCTCCGTTCGCTCTATCGGATCTATACGGCAGAGACGGCCTCTGCCGCGCTGAAAATTATTGGTGAAAGTCCTATAGACCTCGTCATCATGGATGTCGGCCTTCCTGATCTCAGTGGAATGGAAGTCCTTCGGCGGGTGAGGGCAAGTGGCCAAGCCGTCAAAGTAATCGTGGTGACTGGGAGGGGAAGTCTCGAATCCGCTGAAGAGGCCATGCGGTTGGGGGCTGTGGCCTATCTCCTCAAGCCATTCAATCTTCTTGAGGTCCTGGCCTTGGTGCAGCAGGGAGTCAAGGCCAGTGCTGCTGAATTGGCCTTGCGGTTGCCGATGATGACGAGAGTTGTTTCGCCAGGGTGAACGCGGCTCCTTTTCTCGCCTGTACTTCCTAATACGGAAATGTCTTTCAGCTGTATTGCCTCCTTGTCGCCGCACGCGAGTCTATTCCTTTGTCTGAATGTGGGTGGGCTCTCTGGGAAAGGCCGTCGCCTCGGTCTGTTTCGAATATGAAGCGGGGTTGCTACAATGTGGCCCGATGAAGCCGCCAGGCAGGTGAACCATCATGCGAACTCCTAGATCTATGGCGAGCCAGACACATCGACCAGCGCTACTTCGACGGCTTCCCGAGCGACTGGCGGGCCTCTTGCGAGAGATTGGGCAACTCGGAGACGAGCAAGGTTGTCGGGTCTATGTTGTGGGCGGCGTGGTTCGGGATCTGCTGCTGGGGCACGTGACCCTGGATCTCGATCTGACGGTTGAAGGAGATGGTGTTGCCTTCGCTCGACGGGTTGCCGACCGCTATCGTGCGGGGCTTGCGGTATTCGAACGGTTTGCAACGGCGCGGCTGGTTTTCCCGGATGGGCTCAAGATGGATATTGCGACGACCAGGCGAGAGTCCTATGCGTTGCCAGGTGTCCTGCCGACGGTTCAGCCTGCGTCGATCGAAGAGGATCTCTATCGGCGGGACTTCACCATCAATGCTATCGCGCTGCAACTGAATCCCGGACAGTTCGGACGGCTGCTCGACGCCTATGGAGGGCAGAGCGACCTTCGTGCGCGTACGATCCGTGTGCTGCATGCAGGCAGCTTTCAGGACGATCCCACGCGCATTTTCAGAGCGATCCGGTTCGAACAACGGTTCGGTTTCCGCCTTGAGCGCAGCACTTTGCGTCTGCTCGCACAAGCGGCCTCCACGAATCTGATCCAGCAACTCTCTGGTCCTCGATTGCAGAACGAAATCCTGTTGCTGCTCGGCGAGCGCGATTCGGTGCGAGCGATGGCACGGATGGCGCAGTTGACGTTGCTCCGGTTCCTTCATCGCCGTTTGTGCTTCACGACGAAGGTGAAGCGACTGGGTACGGCCGTTCCCAAGGCGCTCGTCTGGTGGACGCGTCGATTCCCGGATCGTAAGATCGACAAGCCGATCGTCTATTTCATGGCTCTATCGAGCGAGTCGAGCCCGGCTGTGGTGGCGACGATGACCAGGCGGTTAGCCCTGTCACGGGAACAGGCCAGGAAGGTGAGTGCCGGCGGAACGTTGGTCGATCGTGTGCTGAAGAGACTGGCCAATCAGGGAATCGTACGCCCGTCGCAGGTCTATCGCCTCTTGGTAGACGTCCCGGATGAGACGCTCGTCCTGGTTCTCGCAAAGCAGATGAGTTTGCAGCAAGCGGCGTTGTTGAGCCGCCTGAAGGGACAACTTGTGGCCTATATGAAGAACCGAACGATCAAGACGGCGCTCACGGGACGAGATCTTCAGTCTATGGGGCTGAAGCCAGGACCGCAGTACGGGACGATCTTGGGGAAAGTATTAGATGCACGCATTGATGGAATGATCACAATGGAGTCGGAAGCGCGCGCGCTTGTCTACAAGCTGCTCAAAAATGTCGTCCAGCAAGGCCGCAGCGAGTGAAGGGCCGGAGGCGTACCCGGAGGGTACGTTAAGGGTCTGAACGATGCGAGAACGCTGCTGGCGGACTTTTTGAGCAGCTTGTTAATTCAGCGAGGTGATTGAGAGCGACACTTCGTTCGGCAGCAGCAGCGTCACATTCGCCTGGTGTGTGGGATCCGGCTGAATGAGCGCAAACAAGGGCACTGGTTGAGGCACCGTGCTTGGCGGTAAGGCTAGTAGAACCGGAAAGTCGAGCAGGGGCGATACGGTTGTCAGACTGGCCAGGCGCAGACGAAAGGCCATGAGAATGTCGCGCAACCGGTTGGTTTGATCTTCTTCAGGGAGTGCGTGGGTTGTGACAATGCCCACATCCCAGAGCGGTCGGGTGATCGTGACCGGGAAGGTGATACCGAGTTGCAAGGCAGTCGGCGTCACGTCGATCAAAGTTCCGGCTTGAATGGCCGCGTCTCGGTCGCGAATAGCCGGAGGCAGGACCGTCCCCTCTACCAACTCTTGCCCATCGACCGGCTCGAGCGAAAGAGGTTCTTGAGCCTCTTGCGGTTCATGCTGCGCGGACGGAGCCTCTGCGGATTCTTCCACCGTGGAGGGAGCAGGTCTCACGGCGTCTGTGGGGGGCAAGGCCCTCACAATACCGTCGTAGACTGCTCGGGCGGCAGCAGACCAGGACTCATCGAAGGGGCGACCGGCAAAGGCCGCATCGGCGGCTTTCTTCTCGTCGTGGGTCAGGGCTTTGGGTGGCGGTGTGTTAGTCATAACTCATACCATAAGCCGCTTTGAGGGGATGTCAAGGGGTCGCACGATTCAGGTTGATTTTGAAGTGATTATTCCGCCCACCGCATACCGCTGGGAGTCGTGCAGGCTAGAGCTTTTCGATGCAGGGGCCAAGGTGAAGCCTGGCGAAGTCCCATGGTATAGTCGCCGCCATGGTACGAATCGACTTCTATCGAGTACTGGGGGTCTCGCGAGACGCGTCCGACGACGCGATCAAGAAGGCCTACCGGAAGCTGGTCTTTCAGCACCATCCTGATCGCCACCCCGAGAGTACACAGGCTGAAGCCAAGATCCGTGAGCTCAATGCGGCGTATGAAATCATTGGTGACTCGGAGAAGCGCCGGAATTACGATCGACTCAATTGGGGGGATGAAACCACTCGGGATGAAGCAATCGATCCAGCTGTTATTCTCGACGAGATGGAGCTGAAGCTCTTCGATGAAGGGCGCAAGGAAGTCTTCGCCGTGTTGATGAAAGATGTGAAGCGGATCAAAGCGGAACTTGCCGTGATTCGCGAGCGGACGGTGGCGGATCAAGGATATGACACGTTCAAGGAAGCGATTATTCGGGAACGAGCCTCGGAGGCCATGGAGGAGCTCGTCACGGTTGAGATGGAGGGGCGCAAGCAGCGGCTCGTCGAGGTGGCCACGGAGATGTTGTTGTCCCAAGGGGTGGCAAATCGTGGCGACGAGGGAGGCGTCAGATCGCTACGTGGTCAGCTTGAGGACGTGTTCCGCAAAGGACGCATCAAGGGCTTTGCCAGCGCACTCGAATTGTTCTACGAAAGACGTTAGACGTGAGACGTGAAAGGACAGGACCGACAGGTTTAACGTGTATTAGTTCAGATTCGACCTGGCAGTCAGTGTCAGCTATCGACCCAAAACGGTCATTTGAGGTATAGATTTGCGGTCCATTGAGGACACGGCAGTGATCGAGTTGTTGCTTACCCGTCCTGAAAGGGAAGTCGAGAGATGATTTCAGAACTCAGAACGATCGAGGTGCCGTGTTGGCGCTCACGAGGAGCACGCAGCGCCTCATTCGCCGCGCATGCCTTGCAATGGCGTTGCTGGCGACGATAGCCGCCGTGGCTCAGACGGTTTACGCCGCAGGCGGAGGTCAGACGAAGTTCCCGCGCATACCGACGCAGTTCATCGCGGCGTTGGGCGATCCAGGTGCGACCTCCGTGAGTGGCGCGCAATCGTGGGGTCTGTGGCCGCTGGACCCGGGTCCTCGGGGCGTCGAGCTGAACCGCTATCAACGGTTGAAGGATGCAGGTGGCGTCGCCCCGGCGCGCTGGAAATTCGACGGCACGGACTGGTGGCTGGAGGAACACGGCTTGATCATGGAGCCCCCGACCTTTCCGCTCCCTCCCGGCAAATACCTGGTTACGGGCGCCCGCGACGTGACAGCTGTGCTGACCATTCATCCCACCGACAGAAATGGCGACAGGCGCTGGGAGCTCGATCAAGGCGCGAAGCTCTACGACGTGACCCACCTGGCCTGCCGCTCCGCGCGTTATACACCGGCGGCAGTTGGTGGTTCGTGCTCGCCAGCCAACGCGCAGAAGGCGGCGTTTCTCGTTGCGTCAGGGGGAGCGATGCCTTCAGTCACGGGCTGCACGAAGCAGGACTATGCGGTGCTCATCGTGATCGGCGTGGGCGTGGAAGACTGATCGCTGGTGGCGCATCGATCGGCTTGCGCGGCGAGCCCGGCCGCCGCCACGTTTTCACCTGCCGCGAATAACCCTGCGGATCCGTTTCCGTGCCGGTCACCGAAGCGATGACCGCTTTCGACCCAAGGTGACATTCGACTTGCGCCATAGGTGTCATTCAAATTGGCAGACGCGGACATTCAGTAACCGAAATACCGTAACCGACTCAGGCTCGCCGCCCGAACCCGCGGACTGATACCGGTCAACTGCGTTGCAAACTGTTCGATTGGGATCGACATAAATTCGAATCATCAAGTCAGGTACTTTGTATGGATGAAGGTTCGGAGATACCGAAGGAAAACCGAGGCGCTGTCCCCTACTTGGAGCAACATCGACTTTGCCTCGATCACGCAGGGGATCTTGTCGCCAGCGCGCAGCGGGTGCTCGGGAACGACAATGCATACCCAAATATCGCTTATCACTTGGCCATCTTAGCAATGGAGGAGATTGGGAAGGCTGGAATGCTTGCCTCCCGTGCAACCATTGGTGCGGCCCTGGATGGGAAGTGGCTTGAAAGGCGCTTGGACGATCACGTCTTTA
>JBDSKU010000269.1:0-5167 GCA_039916745.1 Nitrospiraceae bacterium | reverse complement strand
CCTTCGGCACAGACTCCTCAGCCCGTACCGGCAGCTTTGCCGGTGGCCAACAAACCGACACCTCCGCCACGACATGAACCCGAGACGGTCGCTCCTCCAACGCTCTCAGCCAGACCAACGCACGAGGAGCAACAGCCGTCTCCCTCAATGCCGGTCAGCCCGTCTCAAACCCAAGCGACAGCGCCTCAATCTCTTCTGGCTGAGTCGGATCCGATCGACCTCGTCAAGGGACTCTGCAGTCGATTCCATGCTGTGGCTCGGCAATTGCGGCTCCGTGGAGAGTACCGCACAACGTTAAGCGTGGAAGACGAGTTCGATGCACAAGATCTGCTGCACGCAATCTTGCGGACCCAATTCGACGATATCGGCACGGACGAATGGACGCCGAGTTATGCAGCGGGATCCCTGCGCACGACGTTCTTGTTGAACGACGGTCGGCTGGCAGTCCTCGTCAAAAAAACACGCCAAGGCCTCAACGTGAAAGACCTCAAAGAGCAACTCAGGATCGATGCAGACCGGTATCGATCCCACGATCGTTGCGCGACGCTCCTCTGTTTTATGTACGACCCCGAAGGCCGCATCGGGAACCCTCGAGGCCTTGAAGCAGATCTCACCAGTGTCAGTGATTCATTTATCATCGACGTACTCGTCGCCCCGAAATGAGGATATGCATGAAGAAGTCGAAGCCTGCCGACGCCACGCTCGGCAAATCTTCAGGACCCCCTCCCGGATTGACAGAGACGACAGGCATCCGCTACGTTGGCAACGAACCCGCTATTCCTGCGGTGCCTTGTACGATTCATGCTCCAGTCGATGGCGGGATCATTATGTCGGATCGGGCCTATGTGCTCATCAATGTAATACCGGGACAGACCAGCGAAGTCGTGCGGGCATTATCCGCAATCAAGCAGGTCAAGACCATCGATCCCTGCTGGGGCAAGCCGGATATTATTGTGGTGGTGGAAGTGACCGACCAGGATGCCTTGACCCAGCTGGTCCTGAAGCGGATTCATGAGATCGACGGCGTCTCGCAAACTGACACCCATCTCGTCTATCGATTGAAAGACAGCAAGGCCACGTGACCCGCACCTTTCGTATGCTCAGCCTCGCCCTCCTCGTCATCTGGGCATCGGCTTGCGCGGGCCCTCCCATCCCCCATGAACCGGACGTGATCGATGTCACGCTGCACGCGACGGCCGATCAGGTGAAAACCGCCGTGACTAAGATCCTGACCGAGGGAGGCTACCGCGTCGATCGCACGGATGACGAGAACCTGACGACCGGCTATCGAGAGGAAATCAGCGGCCCCTGGGACTGGTTGCTCCGCTGGCGTTTCGGTACCGGACGAAGCCGTGTGGACGTACTGGTGACGCCCGCTTCCGAGGAATACAGCAGACTTCGACTGCATGTGTTGTATGAAGGCAAAGACGGGATTTTTACCCGGTGGGAAGAGTCACCGACCGCAACACCCCAAAGCGCAGCGAATCAATTGCGGCTGATCAAGAACGCACTTCAACTTCTGTAGTCCTACTCTTTCTCTCCGCTATCGGCATCGTCGCCGAGGTCCAATCCAAACCGTTCAGCCATCCGATAGAGCGTCCGCCGATCGATGCCGAGAATCTTTGCCGCTTTGACTTTATTCCCCTTGGTTTCCTTCAGCACGCGAACCAGATGGCGCTTCTCGACCTCCTCAAGCGTCAAACAGGCCTCATCGCTGTGGTCGATCGCTCCGGCGGTCTCCTTCGACTGCAGTTCCGTCTGGCGTATCGACGCCGGCAGATCCTCCGGCGTGAGAAGTGGACCATGACTCAACGAGACAGCCCGCTCAATGGCGTTTTCCAACTCGCGGACATTGCCGGGCCACCGGTACTGCGTCAACAACGTCATCGTCTCGGGCAGCACCCCACGCACCGCATGCGCCGCCCCAGCCGCGCATTTCTGCAAGAAGTGGTGCACCAACATCGGAATATCTTCACGCCGCTCCACCAGCGACGGCAACGTAATCCGTACGACATTGAGCCGATAAAATAAATCGTCCCGGAACTTCCCTTCCTTGACCAGCTGTTCGAGATCTCGATTCGTCGCCGCAATGATACGGACATCGACCTTCGCCGATGTCGTGCTCCCGACACGGCGGACTTCGTGATCCTGCATCACCCGCAACAACTTCACTTGCAACGCCTGGCCCATCTCGCCGATTTCGTCGAGAAACAACGTACCGCCGTTCGCGGACTCGAACAGGCCGATCTTATTCCCCACCGCGCCGGTAAATGCGCCTTTTTCGTATCCGAACATTTCCGACTCCAGCAGGGTATCGGGCAGCGCTCCGCAATTCACCGGAATGAACGGCTTGTCCCGACGAGGCCCATTCGCATGAATCGCCCGCGCAATCAACTCCTTGCCGGTCCCGCTTTCCCCTTGTAGAAGTACCGTGCTCTTGCTTTCAGTCACCCGCGCGACCAGCTTATACACCTCCAACATGGCGGTACTGCTTCCCACCAGCGGAGACCATTCATCCTTACTCTTCAATTCTTCACGGAACCGGGCATTCTCCCGGACGAGTTGGCAGTGATCGAGACTCCGCTTGACCACCAGCTTGATATCCTCTTTCTTAAACGGCTTGGCCAGATAGTCGTAGGCCCCTTGCTTGATCGCTTCAATCGCCCCTTCAAGCGATCCGAAGGAAGTCAGTACGACGACCGCCGTATCCGGGCTCATCCGTTTGAACTCACGCAACACGGTCAATCCGTCGACCGCGCCCATTCGAATATCCGTCAGCACCAGATCCACCCGTCCCTGGCGTCCACGCGCAATGACTTCTTCTCCGCTGGCAAAGGCCTCAACGGCATACCCTTCCTTCTTTAAGGCCTCTGCCAAGAGCTCCCGTGCAACCGCATCGTCATCAACTACGAGAATATTCGCTGGTGGCATCAATCCCTCTTTCTCACGCTCGTCGAGTCGGCCTGTAATCCAGGCAAGGTCACCGTGACCGTGGTACCGCGGCCCGGTTCGCTCTCAAGCGACAGACTGCCGCCATGAGCCAGAACCGTTTCGCGGCTCAAGAATAGCCCTAATCCGGTGCCCTTGCCAACCGCCTTGGTCGTAAAAAATGGCTCAAAGGCTTTTTGCACAGTGGCCTCCGGCATGCCGCATCCGGTATCCCGCACCGCAACCGTGAGCACCACAGGTGACATCGCGTCGGCCACTCGCCGACCGAGGTCCAGTTCATCCGATGAGGCGGCGCGCGTTCCAAGCATAACGCTCACCCCACCATGCGGCGGGGTAGCCGCTAAGGCATTGGCCAACAGATTGACCAGCACTTGGTGTATTTTCTCCGCATCAGCCCACACAAGTGGGAGATCCGCTGGAATCTCGACTGTTAAGAAAATCCCTTTTGCATGAAAAGCCGGTTCCATGAGCACGGTTGCCGGGCTGATGACCTGCTCGACGGGCAACCACGCCGGTTCAAGCTGACGAGGCCTGGTTGAGGAGAGCAAATCCTGAATGATCCGAACCACTCGGGTCAGCTGCTCATCGATAACCGTGACTCGCTTCTTCATCTCAGGTGTGACACCCGGCTCTTCAGCCAGCGCCTGCACATGCCAGGCAATCGAGTGCAGCGGCGTACCGACCTCATGCGCCACGGACGCCACCAGCTGCCCCACTGCGGCTAACCGTTCCGAACGATTCAGCTGGTCTTTGGCATCGACCAGCTGCGTATTGGCCTTCAAGAGATTTTCCGTCTCCTGAGCCAGCGCGGCACGCGCCGCCTCCTCTCGCGCCTTGCGTTCTTCCCAGGTCATTCCGATATAGGCAACGACCAGCAGCATGCCTGCGACCACGCTGCGATTGATCACCGCCGACTGAAACCGCCCCGGCTTGGTCGGTTGCATCAACCCCATATAGGTCGCCACGATACAAGCTACCACCGTAACGAGCATCAGGGCGCGACTGCGCACCGTCGCCACCAGCAAAATCGGCAACACAAAACCGTACGCGCCGACAATATTTGCCGGAGCGGCCATTTCAAGCGCGACAATCGCCAGGAACACCGTCCCTGCGATCGCCAGTACAATGCGGTTTTGTTTCAACATGGAGGCAGGAGATCTCTAACCAACCAATGAACCAGCGGGATGCTCAAACAGGCCGTCAGTAAGGCCGCAGGCGAGTCGAAACCGGAGGCGTACCCTCGAGGTACGTTGAGGATTTCGATGAGCCGAGAACGACGCTGGCGGCCTGTTTCAGCATCCCGCATAAAGGGTCTTACCCTAGCGGACGGACCGAACGCAACACAGCCCCAAGCGCTCGCATCCGTTCATCAGCCAAGATCTCATCCACCGAAACCGCATACTTACGGGTACAGTTCGGATGACTGTCGACCGTCCCGGGAAGGTTGGTTTGCGACAATTCGCTCAACCCATCTTCAAGATTCGCCAACACCAGCCAGGACGGTGTGCGAGCGAGATAGAGATGAATCGCCCGACAGAGTTCGTTCGTCATAGCAGGCACAGTCGCCAGATCCTCGGTCACGCCATCCGGCAGAAGGCCCTCTCGCTTGAGGGCACTGAGGATTCCACCTTTGTCACGCTGCCGTTCCTCCCAGGCCCGATGGCGCGCCCCCTCGTCGGGAAACGCGCCCAATCCTGCCCGTACTTGAAGATCCTCCCCGGACCAAAATCCTGTGAGTGTCGGCAAGTCGTGCGTCGTGGCGACTGCCAATGATTGTGCAGGATAATCGCCCGGAGACTTCCATCCGCCGTCCCCACCACGCTCGAAGTAGAACACACGATAGGACAACACTCTCGCCTTCGCCAAATGTTCTCTGACCCAATCGGGGACCGTACCCAGGTCTTCGCCGATCACCAACGTCTGAGATCGCAGGCTCTCCAATGCCACAATCGCCAACAAGTCGTCAAAGGGATACTGCACATAGGTCCCCTCGGACGCAGGCCTGCCTCGTGGAATCCAGAACAGCCGGCAGAACGCCATGACATGGTCCAAACGAATGGCCCCGCCTAAACGAAAATTATGCCGTAACAGCTGGATCATCATTTCATAGCCGCTGGCACGGAACGCGTGCGGATTGATCGGAGGCAAGCCCCAGTTCTGTCCCTCTGGCGCAAAGGCATCCGGCGGAGCGCCGCAGTCGGCCCCGAGCGCCAGCACC
>JBDSKU010000268.1:0-7622 GCA_039916745.1 Nitrospiraceae bacterium | reverse complement strand
CAGCGAGCCAGGCCATTTTGAGGCCGACCCTTTTAACATAGCCCCTACTCTTTGTCAACGAATTGACCGCTCAATCCTGCAAGCCCAGGAGCCCCGTTCTACGCGCCAGGAGCGGGCCATTTAAGATATGTCTGTATAGAAGAACGAGCAGGAAAAAGATAGGGTCAGAAAGCAGAGAGACTAGAGAATTCCTCGCGCTTGCGCGTCCGCGGCAACACGTTCCACTTCGGCCCGTCGCTCCGAATCCTTCTTCGCGATCCAGGTCTCCCAGGATTTCCCCGTGGCCGTGTCTTCACCGGTGAAAGCAATGGAGGCAATCTGGTCGTACCGAATGCGACGAGCAGCAGAGCTGTCAGAAGGGAACACTTCGAGATAGGAATCCAAACCGCTGACCTGGCGATTAAAAAGATACCCGCTGAGCGACTCCCCCGACTTCAATACGACTGTCACATCGCCACGATAATCGAACGCCAGCTCCACTGCTTCCGCGAGCTCAGCAAAAGAAGCCGGCTGAAATACACGGCCTTCCAGCGAGCCCTCGACACCATCACTATGGTTCTTGGTATCGGTCATGACAAGGGCTCTGGCGCACCATACGTGGCACACAAGAACATGCACTGTATCCTGTTCATCGCGAGGTAGGGAGCATCGTTAACTTCACAGTTCGGCCAAACCCGGACAACGTGCCGAAGGTGTCTTCAACTGCCGACGCTTCATAGCCGCAATGCACCATACAATCGGCGCATTTCTCATTCCGACCGGTCCCGTAGTGATCCCATTCCGTGCTGTCCATCAGGTCACGGAACGTCTTCGCATAGCCCTCCTGAAGCAAGTAGCAGGGCTTCTGCCAACCGAATACGTTGTAGGTCGGATTGCCCCAAGGCGTGCATTCATACTCCCGACGCCCCATCAAGAAATCCAAGAATAGCGGTGACTGATTAAACTGCCACCCCTTCTTCGGACTCCCCAAAATACGGGAAAATAATTCTCTTGTGCGTTCTCGCTTTAAAAAATGTTGTTGGTCCGGTGCCTTATTATAGCTATACCCCGGTGAGATCATCATGCCTTCGACGCCGAGCTCCATCATCGCATCGAAAAACTTGCGCACGCGCTCAGGATTGGCATCGTCGAAGAGCGTCGTATTGGTGGTCACCCGATGTCCCCGCTTCAGCGCCGCCTTGATAGCCTTTACCGCGACGTCATAGACGCCGTCCCGGCACACCGCCAGATCGTGTTCATCTTTCAGTCCGTCCATGTGGACACTGAATGTGAGAAACTTCGACGGCTCATACTCATCGAGTTTCCGCTCCATCAGAATCGCATTGGTACAGAGGTACACGTACCGTTTCTGTGCGACCAGCCCGCGAACAATCGACGCCATCTCGGGATGGATCATCGGCTCTCCGCCGGGAATGCTGACGATCGGGGCTCCACATTCTTCGGCCGCCGCCCAACATTGCTCCGGAGTAAGCCGCTTATCCAGCACATGGTCGGGATACTGAATCTTGCCGCAGCCGGCACAGGCCAAATTACACCGGAATAAGGGCTCCAGCATCAACACAAGCGGATACCGCTTCACCCTGGTGAGCTTCTGGGTGAGCACGTACTTCGTGACTGTAAACATCTGGGAAAGTGGAACGGCCATTCCTCTCTCTCCTTCTACTTATGCTGTTTGTATAGTGGGCAACTGCGAACCGCAGCTGGACTTGCGAGCAAGAAACGGCACAGATCCTAACACTCTCATCCCCTGTCGTCAATTTGGAGGCGCCGGGCGGGTTCGAACCGCCGAATCGCAGTTTTGCAGACTGCTCCCTTAACCACTTGGGTACGGCGCCCCGCACGCATTATAGCGGGCCCTCTTTCTCTATCTCAACTTGCATTTCAGAAATGCGGAGTAGACGCAACGGATAGATGATCAGCGGTTGGGCAACACAGGGATTTCTTTTCCAAGTGTGGTAGGCTCGTCCGACTGCGAACTCATCGATTCCCATCCTTCGCTCGAAGGGACCACGACCTCCCCATTCCCTTCAGCTTCCTTTTCCTTGGCCATCAACTCGACCTCTTGAATCAGCGTGTCCATCAACTCTTCGATGGGCACCTTGCGAACGAGCTTGCCCTTCTTGAACAGGATCCCCTTGCCTTCACCGCCGGCAATCCCGATATCCGCTTCCTTCCCCTCGCCAATCCCGTTCACGACACAGCCTAGGACCGACACATTCAACGGGGTCGTGATATGGCCAAGCTTCTTTTCCAATTCGTTGGCCAGCTTCACCACATCGATCTCAACACGGCCACAGGTTGGACAGGCGATGACATTGATCCCTCGATGGCGAAGTTCGAGCGACTTCAAGATCTCGAACCCCACTTTTACTTCTTCAACCGGGTCAGCAGCCAGCGACACGCGTAGCGTGTCGCCGATTCCCTGCGAGAGCAAGTATCCAAGCCCCATGGTCGACTTGACGGCCCCCGTCATCGCCGTTCCCGCCTCTGTAATACCAATGTGCACGGGATAGTCGGACTGGTGGGCAAATAACCAATAGGCATCAATGGCATGATGCACATCGGATGCCTTCAACGACACCTTCATATTCGTAAACCCAACGTCCTCTAACGCATGGACGGCATTGAGCGCCGATTCGGCCAAGGCTTCGGGTGATGGCCAGCCGTACTTGTCCAGCAACGGCCGCTCAAGAGATCCGCCGTTCACGCCGATGCGCAAGGGAATGCCTCGCTCGTTCACAGCCTTAATGACTTCTTCGACTTTCCACCAGGCCCCGATATTGCCGGGATTGATCCGAACGCAGTCGACAACCTCGGCGGCTTTCAATGCCAGCCGATGGTCGAAATGGATATCCGCGATCAACGGCACGGTCATCGCCGCTTTGATCTTAGGCAACACCGCCGCCGCTTCGTCGTCCGGCACGGCCACACGGATGACTTCACAGCCTGCGGCCTCCAGCTGACGAATTTGCTCGATCGTCGCGACGACATCGCGCGTATCGGTTGAGCACATCGACTGCACGGATACGGGCGCATCTCCGCCGATCTTGAGCTTGCCGACCGTGATCTGCCTGGTTTTCCGTCTCGTAATATGCATCGTGTTTCTTTTCTACCGTCTTCCCCTTAGCTCCCCTGTTCGTCTCCGTGCGGCAGCCGATCGGCCAAGGTGGCAAGCGTGCGCTGTTCCCGTGAGGGAGCCTGTGCCTGACCGATCAATTCCTTCACGCTCTGATAAATGCCTTCCGCCGTCAACCCATACCGCTCACGCAGGAAGTCTTGTGGGCCTTGCTCAATGTACCAATCCGGCAGCCCAAGAACCTTCGTCCTCACATCCGTCACGCCGCCGTCCGACAGGGCTTCGAGTACTGCTGAACCGAACCCGCCCATTTTACTGCCTTCTTCAACGGTCACGACATAGCGAACGTTTTTCGCGACCCCAACGATTAAATCCTGATCCAACGGCTTCACAAAACGCGCATTCACGACCGCTGTTGAAATACCTTCTGCCTCAAGCCGTTTTGCCGCCGTCACCGCATGCCAGACCGACACACCGATCGCGACAATCGCGACATCTGTGCCTTCCTGCAAGAGCTCACCCTTCCCGATCGGCAAGGCCTTCGGCTCCTGATCCATCGTCACGCCCAGGGTCAGCCCCCGAGGATACCGCACTGAAGCAGGCCCATCATGCCCGACACATGTTTTCAGCATATGCTGCAATTCATTTTCATCCTTCGGTGCCATGACCACCATGTTCGGCATGTGTCGCAGGAACGCATAATCGAATGCCCCGTGATGCGTCGTCCCGTCTTCCGCCACTAACCCGCCGCGATCGATGCAGAAGGTCACCGGAAGATTCTGTGTCGCAACATCGTGCACCACCTGGTCATACGCCCGCTGCAGGAAGGTGGAATACATGGCCACCACCGGACGGAGTCCCTGCGTCGCTAGACCAGCCGCAAACGTCACCGCATGCTGTTCGGCAATACCTACGTCATAGATCCGGTCCGGGAACTCCTTCTCGAAAATATTCAGGCCGGTCCCTTCACACATCGCAGCCGTAATCGCGACGATGCGCTTATCGTGGCGGGCCAGTTTCACCAATGATTCGATAGCGATCTGCGTATAAGACGGTCGAGCCGCTTTCTTGGCCGGCGCCCCGGTTTCCCGCACAAAAGGAGGACAGGCATGGAACCAAACAGGATTATTCACGGCAGGCTCATAGCCCAATCCTTTTTTCGTGATGACATGGAGCAACACAGGCCCCCTCATCTTCAACACGTTATCCAAGGTCGGAAGCAGATGTTCAAAGTTATGGCCATCGATCGGTCCGGCATACCTAAACCCAAGCTCTTCAAAAAGCAGACCGGGAAGGATCGCCCCTTTCGCCAATTCTTCGGCCCGGCGAGCCCACTTCTGCATATCCTGCCCGATATGGGGAATCTTCCCCAACAGTTGCCCCGTTTCCTCCCGCATCTTGGTATAAAACTCTCCGGTGAAGGTCCGGTTCAAATACGAGGAAATGGCTCCGACATTCTTCGAAATGGACATTTGATTATCGTTCAGAATGACCAGGAAATCTTTCCCTAGCCCTCCAGCATGATGCAGACCTTCCAGCGTCATGCCGGCAGTCATGGCGCCATCCCCGACGACACAGACGACCTTATGATGCTGGGCTAATTGCTCACGGGCAGCGACCAGCCCAAAGGCGGCAGACACGCCGGTACCCGCATGGCCTGCGTTGAACGTATCGTAGACACTCTCCTCGCGCTTGGTGAAGCCGCTCATTCCCCCGTACTGGCGGAGCGTATGAAATTGCTCCCGGCGTCCGGTGAGGAGCTTATGCGCGTAGGCTTGATTGCTGGTGTCCCAGACGATTTTATCTTGTGGCGTATCGAGCAGATAATGCAATGCGACCGTCAGTTCAATCACTCCGAGGTTCGAAGCCAGGTGCCCTCCGACATTAGAGACCACACCGATAATCTGCTCCCGCAGCTCCTGGCATAGAACAGGAAACTGCGCCGGTGAGAGCCGTTTCAGATCAGCCGGGCTGTGAATGGTCTTCAAGATCGACATAGCAGATGCTCCTTTGCATGAATGCATGGGTCTGTAACAACGAGCTGGGTTCAAATACACACTGGCGAAGCAACGTAGCAGCTTACACGTCAACAGCCAGATTTTCACATGGAACTCCCATGTTGTCAAGCGGTTAGCCAGCCGACACCCCAGGTCTCTCACTGAATCAATGAGTCCTGACCGTCGAGAGCGTACAGTCTTCCGACCCACCAATGTTGAAGTCCAGATGCTCAACCCGGAGACCTGCCAAAGCAGGTGTGGCTGCAGTTAATCAGT
The DNA here is from genome assembly GCA_039916745.1 of Nitrospiraceae bacterium. Lineage (GTDB taxonomy): Bacteria > Nitrospirota > Nitrospiria > Nitrospirales > Nitrospiraceae > Palsa-1315. The sequence continues at coordinate 2,273 of JBDSKU010000268.1, read as the reverse complement.
ACATCCAAGAGCCACGTCTGTCGCTCCTCGATGAAGGACCTTACGCCCTGTTCCATAAGCCGTTGAAGAGTCATAGTCGAACTCCTGCGCATCGGCCGCTAGTTTCCGACCAGATATGCTGAACGGCCGTCAAGGTTAGTAGGGGAAATCTAATCCTGCATAGATTGCACCACCTTCCCGACTGTAGCCATAGTCGACGCGTCCGACGACATTGGGCCGAACGATGCCGCGGAAGCCGACACCCGGAGTCATGCGATAACTCTTAAAGCTGACGTCCCTATAGTCGTTGAAGACCTGTCCGGTATCCAAAAATGGCGCGATTTCGAAATCCGCGATGACGCCCGCAACCCTCGTCCTCGCCAAATGAATCCGCTCCTCGATGCTGAGCGACACAAGATTCTTGTCGATGAAACGATCGCCACCGAACCCCCGGAGGTTGTTTTGTCCACCCAAGGAGCTTTGCTCAAAGAACGGAACCTGTGTCCCAATTGTCGCCTGAAGATCCGCCCGCACGACGAGAATCGCGCGCTTCGACTCGCTCGGGAACAGTTTTTTGACCTCGACTTCGTAGCGAGAGTAGACGGGATGATCCCCATTGCGAATATTCTGGTTCAGCTCTGCATAGGCCGTTACGGCCATCCCATCGGTCGGCGAGATAAGATTATTCCGCGTGTCGTAATGAAACGTCGCCCGGTGGCCGAGAATCAGCGACTCGCCTTGCACGCCATCGACCGTCGAAAATCGGTCGCCGGTAAAGGGGAGAGCCGTCGCACCTTTTTGCAAACGCACGTCGCGGAAGCGCTGGCCGATCGAGATCTGAGTGACCTCGTTCGCGTACACTCCGAATCGCCAGCTTACCCGGCCTTCACGCGCGGTGTAATTTGTTTGCTCCAGCAATGATGTGGCTTGTCCTAAGCCGAAAAACCTGGACGTAGCATTTTTGAAAAACGAGGCGTCAAAATTCAACGAGTAGCGCCCCTGACTGAAAGCCGGATCGGCGTAGGAAAATACCACCTTGCGCTCTATTTCCTCCGCAGCCGATGCAATGAACCGAAGTTGCCGCCCCCCTGGCTCATATCGAAATACATTGAGTGCGCCGCGCATCCCCACGATGGAGTTGTGAATGAGCAACGGGGCGACGATGTATTTGAGCTCTCCATCAGGGTCAGTGATCAGAATCGGGACGATCAACCCGGCCTCGTTCCCATCATTCTTGCTGCTCCCCACGGCAGGAACCGGGAAATATTGTACGTCGGCTCGTACGTCCTCAGGCAACGAGGCGACACTCGCCGCAAGAAACAGGAGGGCAACGGCAATACAGCCGCGCAAGCTTGTCATGGGGTTCCTGGAGATCTCTACGGGGCTTTGATCTTATCGGACTTCTTGCGGAGCTGATCGACCAAGTCGGCATAACTTGAGGAGCGGAGAATTTTCGTGAACTGTCCACGATAATTACTCACCAAACTCACGCCGTCCACCACCACATCGTAGACGCGCCACTCCACACCCTTGTTGAGCAGGCGGTAATCGAGAGGGATTTCGGTCTTGCCGGTCAGTACCTTCGTCCGCACCTCGGCAAATTCCTTGTCGACCCGTTCGTTGAGGTACTGCACCCCCTCACCGGAATAGGTCTCGACCTTGTCGGCATAGGAATTCGTCAAGAGCGTCTGGAACAGGGCAACGAACTCTTGTTTGTCTTTATCGGCTAGCGTATTCCAGGGAGCCCCCAGCGCCCGTCTCGACATTTCAGGATAATCGAACCGGTCCCCGACAACCTGCTCCAGTCTTTTCCGGCGCTCTTCAGCTCGTGCCGGCTGTTTCAGCTCCTTGTCCTGGATGACCCTGAGCACCTCGTCGATGGTACTCTTCATGGCCTCGGTCGCGCCGCCAGCGACTGCAGGCTGGACCGCCACTACGCTGAACAACAATAGTAGACAGGCCATCCCACTCACGACCCTTGCCCAACTCCATCCCTGCGCCGATCTACCGGCAAACCCCTGGATCTCCATGGATACTCCTCCCCCCTGCTCTCTACGATCGGATGATCAGTTCACTTTGCCATGCACGTACTGACTCACCAACTCCTCAAGATCGAGGCCCGATTCAGTATCCCGTATCGTATCCCCCGGCTTGAGCGGATCGCCACCCCCTCCCGGAGACAGCGCGAGGAATTTTTCCCCTATGATGCCCCGCGTTTTGATAGAGGCAATGGTGTCGGTGTAGAGCTTGACGGTGTTATTGATCGCCAACTTTACCATCGCGCGATCCTCTTT
>JBDSKU010000267.1:0-3746 GCA_039916745.1 Nitrospiraceae bacterium | reverse complement strand
ATAGCTGCGCCAGTCAGCGAGGTGACGACACCCACTGTCCCGGGAAACACCGGGAGTGGCTTCTTTCTGTCCTGGTCGAACAACCCCTCTTCGGCCAGTCGTTCTTTCAACTGCTCAAATGCCAGCTGTAGCGCGCCGACTCCCTTCGGCTCCACCGTATCGAGGACAATCTGGTATTCTCCACGCGGTTCGTACACCGTGAGCCGCCCCCGCACGATTACCTGCATCCCCTCTTGCAAGGCGAAACGCAGCCGCACCGCGCTGGACCGAAACAGCACCGCGCGAATTTGGCTCGTCTGGTCCTTGAGTGTGCAATAGACATGTCCCGATCCGGGAGCACGAAGATTGGAGAGTTCGCCTTCCAGCCAGATGTCGGAGAATTGTTCTTCGATGAAGGTGCGGAGTAGTCCCGTCAACTCCGAAACCGTAAAGATCTGTTTCGGAGGAGTGGGCTGAGAGAAGAGATCAGGGAAACCGGGAGAGCTCGTGGTGAGACTCCTTTAGTCGATGATGCGAATGCGCTCGATCGAGAGGGCCTTCCCGAGACGCGCATCAAGCTCGATCAGAACTGCACAAAAAACGGAGGGTCCGGAGGCCACTTCGAAGCGCCGCGGCATGCCGGTCAGAAACTTTTCGATCGCCAATTCTTTCTTTACCCCAATCACGGAATGGAGAGGGCCGGTCATACCAATATCCGTCATATACGCCGTCCCCTTCGGAAATATCTGATCGTCAGCCGTTTGCACATGCGTATGGGTCCCGACCACGGCCACGACCTCGCCGTCCAGATAATGCCCCATCGCCATTTTTTCAGATGTGGCCTCTGCATGCATATCCACAATCACGGCAGCCACTCGCTTCTTCAACCCGGCCAGCTCTTTTTTGGCAACCTGAAACGGGCAATCCAACGTCGGCATATAGGCCCGACCCATCAGCTGCATGACGCCTAGCTGCTCCCCACCGGCCGATTCAACCACCACACTGCCATACCCCGGTACACCACTCGGATAATTGGCAGGCCGAAGCAAACGCGGCTCACGGGGGAAATAGTCGAGAATTTCCTTCTTATCCCAGGCATGATTCCCGGTCGTGATGACCGCAAGGCCGAGATCGAACAGCTCTTCAGCCAAATCAGGCGTGATGCCAAACCCGGCAGCCGCATTTTCTCCATTCCCGATCACAATGTCGATCTGACGCTGGGCTACCAGCCGAGGAACAGCCCGGGCTACCGCACGGCGCCCGGGCTCTCCAAAGATATCGCCGATAAAGAGAACCTTCACTTGGCATACTCCACATACCTGCTCTCTCGAATGACGGTCACCCGAATCGTGCCTGGATAGGTCAACTCCTGCTCAATCTTCTTCGCCAGATCCCGCGACAGCTGAAATGACTCGGCATCCGTAATGTCTTCCTGTCGAACGATGACGCGAATCTCTCTGCCTGCCTGGATGGCATACGCCTTCTGCACCCCTTTAATCGTGGTGGCAAGCGACTCTAATTTCTCCAGCCGCTTTACATAGGTCTCCAAGGCCTCACGCCTCGCCCCAGGTCTGGCAGCAGACAACGCTTCGGCCGCAGCCACCAAGACGGACTCGGGACAGATCGGCTCCACTTGTTCGTGATGCCCTGCGATGGCATTGATAATCTTCTCGCTCTCGCCATACTTCTTGGCGATCTCGGCGCCCAACATGGCATGGGGGCCCTCTTCTTCATGACTGACGGCTTTCCCGATATCGTGGAGCAGCGCCCCTCGTCTCGCCAACTTCACATCGAGGCCGAGCTCTGACGCCATGATGCCGCAGATGTAGGCCGCTTCACGCGCATGGTAGAGATTGTTCTGTCCATAACTAGTCCGGTACTTGAGCCGACCAAGCACTTTGATCAACTCAGGATGAAAGTCAGAGAGGCCTAACTCAAAAATGATTTTCTCGGCCTCTTCATACATGAGCTTATCGATATCGACTTTGACTTTCTCAACGATCTCCTCGATCCTCGTCGGATGGATGCGCCCGTCATGCATGAGCCGTTCGAGCGACACCTTGGCGATCTCACGACGCAACGGATCGAAGCCGGAAATAATCACCGCTTCAGGGGTCTCATCAATGATTAAGTCGATCCCAGTCGCAGCTTCGATCGCACGAATATTGCGCCCTTCTCGTCCAATGATCCTCCCCTTCATCGCATCGTTCGGGATCTGGACTACGGAAATCGTGGATTCGGACACGTAATCACGCACTACCCGTTGGATTGAGCAGGTAATGACCTCGCGCGCTTCCCGTTCTGCATTCTCCCGGGCCTCTTCTAAGATCCGCTTCGCAAGCCCAACGGCCTCCAGTCGGGCCTGACTTTCCATCTCATGAATGAGCTGCTTCTTCGCTTCGTCGGACGTCATTCCTGCGACACGTTCCAGCGCCTCACAATGCTCCTTCTCCGCGCGAGCACAAGCCGATTCTTTCACCGTCAGTTTTTCTTCCCGTTTCACCAGCTCCAGATCTCGTTTCTGCGTATCGCCTTCTCGCTTGTCTATCACACTGACTCGCTTCTCAATGGTTTCATCGCGCTGAATCAAACGTTTTTCGACAATGGCGAGCTCAGCCATCTTGGCCTTCTGCTCTTTCTCGAGTTCAGATTTCGATTGCAGTAGAAGATCTTTCGCTTCCAGCTTGGCTTCTTTGACAATATTGTCCGCCTCCCGCTGGGCATTCTGCACAGACTGGCGGGCTTGCTCCTCTTCTTGCGCCTTCTTTGCAGCGCCCGAAGAGCGACGAATCAGTTCGAAAAGCCCGACTCCGAGCAATCCTCCAACGAGTCCTGTCAACAGATAGGCAAAAATTGAAGTAGTAATTTGACTCACCCCCCTACAGTCCCGAGACGAGAAACACCGGCTTCTCAGCCTCGTCTTGATACAAGGTTGGTCGACGGTTCTATCCTGATGGTGGGAGCGCAGTGGAAGATTAGCTGAACGGAAGAGGATAGCCCAACACGCGGTCTACAGACTCACTCCGAGAACGGACTCCACGGGGATGAAGATCTTGATGGTTTGAGCGAACGAGTACGTCCCGTGCCGGACAGATCCCACGAGGTTCCGCTACGTTGCCACCCCCTCATCCGCTTGAGAGGATCGAGTGCGCGAACGGGAAGCAGCCGAAGACTGCCTCCATGCACCGCGCTGCCCGATGGCAGCAGGAACTCCATGAATTTGTTCAACATCTCAAGGAGATTATACATGAGGAGGACGAACCCTTGCACACATTCAACTTGTCTCAATTTCACCAGCATCAAGAACCCACATCTATTCCGCGGCGACTGCATCATCTTCCCGGATCACTAAACCGGTTTGAGCATGACCTGATTGTATCCCTACCCGTCAACTCCACCACATCCCAACATCACAATTAACGATAACAAAGGGGGTTACCCTTTGCAAGTTGAATCTAGCGAAAGAGCGAGGTCGGCACCCGCTCCTCGATCGATTCCATGAGCGACGTCATCCGCCGCTCGACATCCGCGTCACCCTGCGCCCGCTTCCGTTCAACTTCGAACAACTGATGAGCCAGGTTGATCGCCGTCAACACGGCAAGCTTCGACGGAGTCGTCGTATTCATTCCCTCCGCGAGACTGCGCATCTGGCCATCGACAAAACTCGCGAGCCGCCGAATATACCCCTCGTCCGCCTCCCCGCGGATCGCAAACCGTTGGCCATAGATTTCCACGTCAATGGTCTTCGTCAAGGGCCACCTCCTTGC
>JBDSKU010000266.1:0-3625 GCA_039916745.1 Nitrospiraceae bacterium | reverse complement strand
CATCGCGTCAAGCACGCCCTTCGGGGGGGTGATGTTCTTGATTTCGTACCGGAGGACTTTCACGCCCCAAGCCTCCGAGGCCTTGTCGAGCTCATTCACGACCTGGATATTGATGTTGGTCCGCTCCTCGAACGTCCGATCGGGTTCAATTTTTCCGATCTCGCTCCGCAGCGTGGTCTGTCCAAGCTGGACCAGTGCAAAATGAAAGTCGCTGATGCCATAGGACGCGCGCTGAGGGTTCAAGACCTTGAGGTACAAGATGCCGTCTACCGACACCTGCACGTTATCGCGGGTAATACAGACCTGCTCGGGAATGTCGATCGCCGTTTCCTTGAGTGAATGTTTGTAGCGAATGCGGTCGATGAAGGGGAGGAGAATATGAAACCCCGCATCCAGCGTGGCTGAATATTTGCCGAGCCGTTCCACCACATAGGCGCTTTGTTGGGGCACGACCACGGCCGTCTTGCCGATGATGATCAGCACCAGCAAGGCCAAGACCAGCATCACAAATAGTCCTTCGCTCATCGTACACTCCTTCGTGTTCGCTCCGGGTTGCCCCCTGCTTATTCCGCTGCTATCCAGATGGTAAGTTCCTCGACCCGCACGGCTTTGCACCGTTGGCCCTTCTTCAAGGGGGTGGGCCCGGCATTATGTGCGGTCCAGGTGGTACCGCGGAGTTCTGCCTTGCCGGTGCCACCAACCGCCAGGTCTTCGAGCGGGGTTGCGCTTTCTCCTGCGAGTGAGTCCACGGCAGGCAGGTTCTTGTCCTGTCTGTTGATCCAGGCCAATAACGGTCCGCGGAAGACCAGCAATGATAGGATCGCGAGGCCTGAGAACAAGAGCCATTGGAGCCATTCCGCTTGGGCGAATCCCAGGCCGGTGAGACTGCCGACGATCAGAGCCGCCAACCCAAAGAAGAGAATATAGAAGCCTCCCGGCGTGATCATTTCAATGCCGAGCAGGACGAGGCCGAGAAACATCCAATACCACCAGATCATCGGAGGACCTCATTCAGTATTCGAAAGAGTTGCGAGGGATGTGCGTGCGTCACGAAAGTCTAAGCGCGTTTCCGGAGACCGTCAAGCAGAGCGCACGCGGCTTAATCGTAAATCGATGGCTCAGAGTGGCGATGACTCATAGGCGGTCGAGAGGCCGAGACGGAGGGTGGGGCCTTGAGCGAAGCGAGTATGAAGCCGGAAGGAATTTGCGCCGTCCTATGGTATAGTCCGCGCCCAATGGCGCATGACCAACCAGTGAAAGCATTAGTGATCGCACTCACCGGCCATACGGCGGCGGCGGTCTATTCGATTAATCGTCTGCAGCCGGACTCGCTCTGCTTTGTGTTGCCGGAAGGGGCGAAAGCGCTCGTCGAGGCCGACGTCCAACCGAAGATTGAGCATATGCCTAGACGGTGGGATTGGGTGGTATTGGCAGAGACCGACGAATTTGTCGCCTGTTATCGGGCGCTGGCGCAGGCGCTCCCGGAGATGTTGCGTACGTGGGATGTGCAGCCAGGCGAGCTCGTCGTCGATGTGACCGGGGCGACTCCGGCTATGGCGGGCGCGCTCACGCTGGCCACCTTGTCTCTCAGTTCTCGGATCGTCTCGCTCGTGCCGGCGCGAGAGGGGCAGGAGGATGACCGGATCGATATCGCCGGACAGCCGTTCCTCTGGACGCAGGGCAATCCCTGGGATGAAGCGGCCTCGGTCTCGCGCCGCGAGGGCTGCGAGCTGTTCAATCGGGGATTGTTTGCCGCATCGGCAAAGTTGTTTCGCGAGCTCGAAGCCAGGGTGAGCGGGGGGCAGAAACCTCTCTATCGCGCCTTTGCAGACTTGGCAGATGGCTACGATCTCTGGGAGCGATTTCAGTACCGTCAGGCCTGGGAGAAACTGAAGCATGCCGTGAAGGCGTTCGAGATGGCGGCATTATGGGGCGGACCGCCAGGACTCAAAGCCGTTCTTCCCCCGATCAAAGCGAATGCGGGATTTCTGGAAAAGCTCGTGCTCGATCCTGTTCCGGTTAAAGACATGCAGCCTATCGATTTGCTGGCTCATGCCGGTCGGCGACTGCGTGGCGCGCATGATCCGGAGACCGCGATGGTCTCGTTGGTTCGTGCGCTCGAAGCCTTTGCCCAGCGACAACTGTTCCAGCAGAACCAGATTAAAACTTGGGACGTGCTGCCGGAGCAATTGCCGGAGGCGTTACGAGAAACCTGTCGGACTTGCTGGTTGGAAGATCTCGATGGGAAATACAAACTGCCCCTGCAAGCACAGTTTCGCACGTTAGCCGGATTGGGCGATCAGATGGGTCAAGCCTTTCTGCGCGAATGGCCGACGATGAAACCTCTGCTCGACGCCGCCAACCATGCCGTCCTCGGCCATGGCTTCGAGCCGGTCAAGGCCGAGCGGGTCCAGCAGTTGTACGACGTCGTGTTGAGACTCACGGGGGTGCATGAGGCGTCGCTCCCGAAGTTTCCGACGCTGAACGTCTAAAGGGCGTCATTCTTGAAGCGTGAAGCGTATCTCGTTTGAAGACGAATTGGTGAAGTGCCATGGACAAGATACGAAACTTTCGCGATCTTGAGGTGTGGAAGCTAAGCAAGGGGATAGTGCTCGATGTATATCAATTGACCAAGGGCTTCCCTCAAGAAGAACTCTACGGGCTGGTCTCGCAAATGCGCCGGGCCGCTGTGTCAATCGCGGCGAATATCGCGGAAGGATTCAATCGAAAGCATTGCAGAGTATCGCCAGTTTCTGTATATCGCGCTTGGTTCCTGCGCAGAGCTAGAGACCCATATTGAAATTGCTCATGATCTGGGATTCATTGCGGGAACCGGGCAGGACAATCTTTTAGAGAAGCTTGACCACGAATCGAAGATGCTCAGAAACCTCATCAAGCGTCTTTAGCGAACGACGCTTCACGAGATACGAACGACGAGCTCCCATGGAAATTAGGATCTACTATGAAGACACCGATTGCGGCGGGGTGGTGTACTACGCAAACTATCTCAAATATTTTGAGCGGGCGCGGACGCAGTATCTTGAAGAACGAGGATTATCAGTGGCCGGGCTTATGAAAGAAGGCACGGTATTCGTCGTGGTACATGCCGAGGTTGATTACCGCTCTTCCGCTCGCTATGGCGATACGCTGGTCATCGAGACGGTCGTCTCCGATGTGACGGCAGCCTCTTTCACCTGTTTGCACATGATCAGAGAACGGAAAAGCCAGCGAGTGGTCGTCGAAGGCTCGGCCCGCCTTGCGGCAACGGATGGCAATGGTAAAGTCAAGCGCCTCGATAAGGCGATGGTCGCCGCACTACAGTCCGGCCCCACAAGGAGTCACTAAATGGACAAGCTCGGAACCTGGCTCGCCATCACCGGCGTTGCAATAGGATTTATGGTACTCGGTTGGCTGCTGTTTTCTGATAATCCGTCGGATAAGAACAAGAAGAAGCCATAGCGTACGCCCGTTCGTCCTGCCAGATTTTCTCGATCTTCCTACGGTTCCATCTGTGCTGCGGGTCTGTAGCGCTGCAGTTACCTGCTCACACAGAATGCCAAATACTCCGAAGAGATGAGGCTAAAACTGCCAGTAAAGGAATTCGCTCTTGCCGCCCAGCTTCGTG
>JBDSKU010000265.1:0-12342 GCA_039916745.1 Nitrospiraceae bacterium | reverse complement strand
GACCCCTGTTCCTCCTGGTTGGTCTGGTTCGTCGTCGTGGCCGTCTGGTGGGCCGTGCGTTGACTCGTTTTATTATCAGTATACTGGCAACTCTGGCCCATTGGCCATAGCGTCTCCGCCCAGTACGATCACGCAAAGCGCGGCACAGTCGTACGTTAATGCGCTTCCATCCTCTTCGCCCAGTTCTATCGAGTATAATACCGACCCTCTTGGACAGGGGGCCACGGTTCCATCCGCAACGAATGTTACTATATTGCCTGTCTCTCCTACGGATGTAGTACCTACTGTAAAATCAGCCTCAAGTGTGGTGCCTACCGATGCGGTGATAGACCCAAACGCGCCCGCACCTGCTGGACCACAAGTCGCGATACTGCCGACGACATCTACAACAAAGACGACAACCTCAACGACGAATCCCGATGGCTCTGTCACGCAAACTGAAACATCTCCAACCGGAACGATCAGTTGTAATGCGGGCAACCATGACGCTCGAACCTTCGGCTCTGTGCTTCAAGATCATATGAACTTGTGGCAAGGGTCGGGCCTCCTGTCGGCCTTGAATGTGCTCAAAACGCTGACATGGCCGACCACTCCACCGGTCTATACGCTTACGTCTTCGACCTGGGGCACGTACACCATTGATTTCGGCCCATGGGCGGGCATGCTCACAGCTATTCGTTCGTTGATCATTGCTATGGCGTCCTTCGTCGCCTATCGCATTGTCTTTGTGGGGTCCAAATGACAGCACTGTTAAACCTGATCTATTGCTTTCTCCAAGATATGATCCAGAGCTTTCGAGATATCTGGGTCATTGGCTGGGATTCACTCCTGGCGCCGGTCGATGCGCTCTTAGCATCCGTGGGTACAGGTGGCCTCACCACTCCCTCTATTGCCGATCAATACGCCTGGGTCCTGGGCGCTACGGGGATGTCTCAAGCGCTGGCCATCATTGCTGGTGCTATGGGCGTTCGTTTCCTCCTGCAAACCATTCCGTTTGTTCGGTGGGGCTCATGATTATTGAGGGTCATTTAGTGAGTGTGTTTTGCGAAGTCCTTCAATGTCGAAACGGTTCTATCGGTGCTTGGGCTCCTTCAACACCTATTTTGGCCCAAGCAGTGGGCTGTGTGTCGTGCTGTCAGCAACATGTTAATCCTCGTCCTTCCCGCACCTGGACGTGGTTCCCGATGAAAGCAACGCAACGTTTTTAATTACTCGCAATAAGAGAGGATCTAACCATGGTATCGCTACTCGCTCAAGTCTATCCCCCTGACACGGCGTCTCTTAACATTATTACGAGTATCAAGTCCGATCTGCTGGGGTGGGGCTTTGTGATCATCGGCGTCTCGTTAGGTCTTGTGTGCGTCCGCATTATCACCCGGTTGGTATACGGTCCTGCACGATGATTGAAATGTTGGAAGGCGTCCCAGGTTCCGGAAAGTCCTACCATGCGATCGCTGAAAAGTTCCTGGGGTGGGTACGGTCACATAGGAAAATCTATGTTTACGTGGATGGGATTTTTCTGGATAGGCTTGCAGCTTTTGAAGGGGTCACTGTCGAGAGTCTGCATCAACAGATTGTCGTATGGGTTACACCTGATCAAGTTCGTGCTGGTCTCCTGTCGGTCGATCATGGGGCGGCGGTAATTATCGATGAAGCTCAGACGATTTTTCGTTCTAAGGAGAAAGTTGACCCTTCCATTTTGCGGATGTTGGAAACGCATCGTCACCATGGAATCGATATCGTCATGATGTGTCAGCAGTACGGGCAGATGACGTTGGGCGTGATTCGTTTGGTTGAAGTGACGACAAAGTTTCGTCGGTTGGATCGCTTCGGCCTGAAGAATCGCTATCAGGCTCAGGTGCGTGGCAATCCAGAAGAAACCGAAGTCATCAGAATGTTTTCCGGCAAGTATAAGCCTGCTGTGTACGCCTACTATTCCAGCTATAGCAATGCGGCCGTGCGTGAAACGGCGAGAGGAGGGAGCATCTTGAAAAGTCCAACCTTGATTATTGGTCTTGCCGGTCTTGTCGGGGCAGTCCTGTGGTTTTCTGGTGGACATTGGCTCACTCCACCGGCAGACGTACAAGCGCGGGATGCGTCGCCTCAGGTCCTCCGCCTCGATCATTTACCGCCTCCTCCTCCGTTACCCGCTCTCAGAGCCAATGAGGCGTTTCAGGAGGGTGGTATTCGTCCTATCCGTGTTCAGGGTGGCCTAGAAACTGAGGTCAACGGTCAACGGGTGTGGCTGTATGTCACTGAGTCGGGTCAGATCCTGACTGATGATCAGATTGCGTCAGAGTCTGGCGGGATCGTGAACGCACGAATGGAACATGGCGTTCGTCGTTTGTTTGGCTCGGGCGTGCTGTGGGGTGGGACTGAAGGGCCTAGTGCTGTGTATGTCTCGTCAAGTGGGGTGCCTGTCCAGACGTTCAATCCGTCACGGACAGAGGAGCGGGTACAGGTGGAGGGTACGTCTCCGCTTGTATCCGCTGGCAATCCAACTCATGACTTGTTGGCATCGCCTCCTGGCATCATCGGGAGTGGAGCTCCGATCAATTAAGGGGTGATGGTATGGATCAAGCGGCAATCGATGTGCTCGTGTTCAACACGGGCCGGTTCTTCCTCATAGGCTTTGCGGTCGGTGTGATCGTGAAGCTGCTCATGGGGAATGTTGAGGGGAGGTAGTGCGATGAAGCGTTATGCAAAGCGTTTGGGTTTGTCGGTCCTCGCGGTGTCGGTCATGGCGTCTAACGCGATGGCTCAGATTTTCCCCGTGGATACCGCCACGACTACGACGATCACCAGCGTGAAGGCCGATATTGTGGCCTGGGGCGTGGTGTTCATCGGTGTGGCGCTCTCGATTTTCGCTTACAAGCGGATCAAGTCACTGGTTCGCTAGTTCACGTAGGTAGAGGGGGGAGCCTGAGCGCGTTCGGGCTCTCCCTTGTACTGATTCATGGAAGGCAAACAAATGAGACTCGCCACGGTAGCCACGGATCTTGCGCAACTCGGAACCGCGTTAACGGCTGATATCATCGGATGGGGCGCGGCGGTGATCGGCGTAGCACTGACATCGATGGCCGTGGTCTGGGTGCTGCGCCTCGTACGATCGTAGAGAAAATATCGGCCGGCCGATTGAAGGAAGGAAGCCATCCGGCCTCCTTCCTCCTTATCTTTTTACGTGAGAGCTCTTGTTGAGCGACAGATTGTGACGGCGTTGAGGTATTGGAAGCACTGAAGGCAGTAATTACCGCAAGACCGGCATTCGTTATCGTCTGCCGATATTGTCCAGGGGAAATCTTTCCCACAACAACAACATGAGCCTGAAAAATTGTTGATGGACTGCAAGGTAACAAGCTGCATAGTGCCTCCTTGTGGTTATTAAGAGGCACTTTTTAGGGCGCCCCCCTCACAGCACAGGGGGGGCGTCGAGCAATCTTGGTGTGTTAACTGTGCACTCCCTGCAAGCGTCGGCCTGCAAGCCTCTGGAAGGCCAGAGCTTGGCTAGGTGCGCATTAACAGACAGACAGGGGGTTACTTGGTGAGCTGATAGACGATGACAGCACAGAGAGCCATGGCGATGCTGATGATGACGAGGTTAGCCCAATCTTTGGGTGTATAGGTGGCAAACCGGCTTGGAGGTGGGAGTACGATGATTTTAATTTTGCAGTGTGGCTGCGGCTTCATGTAGTCACGGTCTGTCAACATGCTGGCGTCACCTCCGGAGAGAAAAAACGATCCGCGTTTCGTTGGAGGGCTCCGTCGAGCGCGTCAATATTCAGCCGCGCATAGATCGCGGTCGCCTGAAGGCTCGAATGATCGAGCATCTTCTGAATCGTCGAAAGATTTTCCCCGTTGATCGCCATGTGGCTGGCAGCTGTGCGGCGTAGATCGTGAATCCTCACATCGGTGAGGTTGCAGCTTTTACGGACATTCCCCCATGCTTTCTCAATGCCTGCCACACTCCAAGGCCGTCCTTCCTTACCTGTGAAGATCCATGGCCCTTCCTGCGGGTAGAGTCTCAATGCGGTGATGATTTGATTAGGTAGCGGGACAACGTGCCAGTTTCCATTTTTCGTTCTCGGCTTTGTCCATCGTCGGTGTGTGAGGTCAACGTCAGACCATTTGATGTTACGAGCTTCAGAACGGCGGCACCCAGTGGATAAGACAATCAGCACGAACATCCGGATGTTCTCTGCTGCCGTTTCGAGCGACTTTATTAACCGGATCACTTCCTCCGTGTTCATAAAGCGGGATCGAGAGGAGACGGGAAACCGCCTGACTCCATGTGTAGGATCGATCTTACAGAGTTGTAGGCGAATGCCCCATCGGATCATCGAGCGTAGAACCCCAAGAGCTCGATTGGCTTGGTAGGGTGTGCCTGATAGCGAGGTGTGCCATTCCAGCACCGTTTGTGGTGGCAGTTCATCGACCGAAAAACGTTCCAGGCGTCCAAAAGTGTTCCTAAGTAACCGCTTGGTGGTGTCGAATGATGAGCGGCGAACAAGATGATTGGTGAGGTACAACGTAGAAAGCTGTTCGATGGTCATGAAAGAGGAGACGGAGAAGGCAAGAAGTGTGCCCATAAGAAGGATCAGAGGACAAAGCAGGCGCGCTACCGAGCTGCGCTACGCCCCGACTCGAATAGCTCGAAATTCATCTCTCGCAACAGATCTTTTGCCAGAGTGAACGCTTTAGCACGATGGCTAATCGTATTTTTTTGATCCGCCGAGAGCTGAGCTAATGTCTTCCCCAGTTCTGGAACGAAGAACACTGGATCATATCCGAATCCTAAAGCGCCGTTCGCCTCTTCTGCAATTGATCCGTTCAACATACCATGTACCACTCGCATTTCACCAGACGGAAGGGCGATGGCTGCAACGGTAACGAAGCGAGCGGTTCGTCGCTCACGAGGCACACCCGTCAACTCTCGCAGCAACTTCCGGCAATTGTCGTCATAGGTGGCGTCTTCCCCGGCATACCGGGCGGCATAAACACCGGGCCGCCCACCGAGTGCATCGACTTCGAGCCCCGTATCGTCGGCGACCGCCGGTAACCCTGTGAATCCAGCAATGGCACGCGCTTTCTTGATCGCGTTGGCTTCGCAAGTGACCCCATCTTCGACCACGTCCGGTGCATCAGGAAATTCATCGAGACTGCGTATCGTGATGCCCAGATCGCGTAAGAGCGCGACGAGTTCTATGACTTTATGCTGGTTGCGAGTGGCGAGTACCAATTCACGAATCATCGCCTCTACCCTATTCCAATTCCCCGATCAGATCCTTCTGCAGCGCGGTGAGGGTCTGAATCCCACTCCAGCCCACCGCCATAAACTCATCCATTTCAGATTTGGCAAAGGGGGTGCGTTCTGCAGTGCCTTGCACTTCAACATAGCGCCCTTGCCCGGTCATGACCACATTCATATCGACATCAGCCATCGAATCTTCGGTATAGGCGAGATCAAGCAGGATTTCCTCACCCACCTTCCCGACGCTGATCGCGGCCAGATAGTCCGTCAATGGACGTTTTTTGATCAGCCCTTTCTTCTTGAGCGAGGAGAAGGCATCGGCTAAGGCAATAAAGGCTCCCGTAATGGAGGCTGTTCTGGTCCCGCCGTCGGCTTGGATCACGTCGCAATCGAGCCAGATCGACCGCTCTCCCATCTGGCCCATATCGGTCACTGCACGGAGGGCTCGCCCGACAAGACGTTGAATTTCCAACGTTCTACCGCTTTGCTTTCCTTTGACCGCTTCACGCGGCGATCGGTCGTGGGTCGAACGAGGGAGCATCGAATACTCTGCCGTCACCCATCCTTGCCCTTTCCCCTTCAGAAACGGAGGCACCTTCTCTTCAATCGAAGCCGTACAAATAACTTTGGTATCGCCCATTTCAATTAACACCGATCCTTCAGCATGCTTAATGAAGTTTCGCGTGACCTTCACCGGACGAAGTTGATCTTTTCGCCGCCCATCGACACGTAGTAATCCTGCTGCACTGCTCATTGGTGACTCCTGTTGTGTTATGTCGCGCATTATAAGTGACGACCCCGCGAAAGCGCAATAAAACTGGCCTGGCACCCAAGCGACGACTGGAATCAATAGAAATAACCGTATGCCTTTGGTCATTCCTATCGTCGATTTGTACAAAAGTACACGGTGCGACCGGCTAAATCTGTACAGCTCTTTCCCTTTCCATTTGAGTGCTCCCTCCAAGCCACAAATACCACGGCCGCCGCCCCTCTTTAAAATGCTGTCACAGCGCATCATTCCGCTTCTTCTCGATCACAAAGATGGCGTCCGTTGTCAGGAGCTGGCAGTGCGGGCTTTTCACATTATAATGGCATAAAAGGTGCATTTGCCGTTACTGTTCTCGAAAGACCCCTGGACATCGGTAACCGTAACGAGCATCCACCGGACCTAGGCAATCTTTTCCTCCACCACACACGATAACCGTACACATTATGACGCTACTTCTTGACCGACCAAGCCAGCAAACCCTTCTTGAGCTCAAACGTATTCTGATCGTCGATGACGAAGAGCCCATCCGTCGGCTGTTGGGATACATGCTGCAGACCCACGGCTACGAAACGGTGCTGGCGTCCGATGCGCGCGACGCGCGCATGAAACTGGAAGAGCAACCCTTTGCCTTGATGTTGTGCGATGTGAATATGCCCGGCGAGTCGGGCATGGATCTGGTCCGTAATATCCTGGGCCAGTATCCCTCGACCGCCGTGATCATGGTGACCGGTCTCGATAGTTCCGTGCTGGCGAATGCGGCGTTAGACATCGGCGCCTTCGGGTACATCGTCAAGCCGTTTGAGTCCAATGAAGTCTTGATCGATGTCGCGAATGCACTCCGCCGCCGCCGGCTGGAAATGGAAAATCGTCTCCAACGAGAGAACCTCGAAGACATCGTGCGAACCAGGACGATGGCACTGCAGCAAGCGCTTGAGTGGCTCGAACGCAGCGAAAAAGAATTGCGCCTCTCGCGAGAAGAAACGATTCAACGCCTTGCCATCGCCGCAGAATATCGGGACGGCGCCACGGCTCAGCATATTCATCGCATGAGCCACTACTGCGAATTGCTCGCCAGGAAATACGGGCTCTCAGCGGAACGATGTGAGTTGATCCGCACCGCCAGCCCGATGCATGACATCGGAAAAATCGGGACGCCGGATCATGTACTCCTAAAACCCGGCAAGTTCACGCCGGAAGAGTTCGACGTGATCTCTCAACATGCAGAAATCGGCTATCGCATCCTCCACGGATCGGATGCGGAGATCCTCAAAGTAGCAGCCTTGATTGCCTGGACCCACCATGAACGCTGGGATGGGAATGGGTATCCGCGGAAGCTCAAAGGCGAAGCGATTCCCATCGAAGGACGGATCGCGGCCATTGCCGATGCGTTCGATGCACTCACCACGCAACGGGTCTACAAGCCGGCCTTCACCCTCGATCACGCCGTCGAACTCATGAGCAAACATCGAGGTGAACATTTCGATCCCGAGCTGCTCGATATCTTCTTTGCCTCGATGGACGACATTAAGCGCATTCACGACCGATATGCCGACCCTGCATCGCCCGGAATCGTTCCCGAGTCATAAGTATCCTTTTTCGTCATTCCGTTGACCGGTTTTCTACCCGCCGATATACTTTCCTCATCTCGATCGGTATAGATACCCACGCAAACTTCCTGATCCTGTACCCCACCACCTCACGCCCGCGAAAGGTCCATCGACTATGGCAACGAAGACGATTTCTGCGCACAAACAAGCCGCGACACGTAATTGGATCGCCTATCTCTGCGAAGCCTTGGTCACGTCCGGAGTTATGCCGACATGGGAAGCAGCCACCTACCTGACCGAGAACCTGTTTGGAGAGAAACCCAATCCCCGCCTTCTTAGTACGACAAACGCCTACGAAGTGACGTCTCAATTTCTTCAGCGGCTGTACCATCCACTCGTGGAAGCCGCATCTCGCGACATCACGTTGCCTGATGGCGCCATGCTGCACATGTTCACCGATATCAGCCTCACAGGAAAATCCGCGGTGCTCGTCGTCTACTTGCCTGGCAATACTCAGCCACACCAACTGTTGATGTTGGATGCCGCGAAGGCCTGGGAGTTGGTCTTTACTGATTCAGAAGACGTGAATCGATGGGCTGAGGAACGGTATCGGCGGGTGAAGTCGGCGCTGACCGCAGCGATCGGCAAGCCGATGCATCCGAAGGTACTTGCAGCAATTTCATAACAGCATGTTGAACCAGTCCGCGAGCAGCCTTTTCCTCAGACTATCCACCAGTGGGTTCATAGTTCAGGTTGGGTCCCAACCATCGTTCGAGCGCTGAAAGCGGCATACCCTTTCGCAACTGATAGTCGAGTACCTGATCCTTCCCAATCTTCCCCACTGCAAAATATCTGGCGTCCGGATGCGCGAAGTACAACCCACTAACCGAAGCCGCCGGCCACATCGCGAAGCTTTCCGTCAAGGTGATGCCTGTCTGCTGTTCCGCAGACAGGAGATCGAAGAGCAACCGTTTCTCTGTATGGTCGGGACAGGCAGGATAGCCAGGTGCTGGTCGAATACCGCGATATTTCTCACGGATCAAATCCTCACTCGACAGCGTCTCTTGTTGGCCGTACCCCCACGCCTCCCGTGCCTGCTTATGGAGATACTCGGCAAAGGCTTCGGCTAGACGATCGGCCAACGCCTTGGTCATGATGGAATTGTAGTCGTCGTGGTCCCGCTCGAACTCCTTACACAAGAGATCGACCCCGATTCCCGTCGTCACGGCAAAGGCTCCGAGATAATCCGCCCGGCCGGACTCTTTCGGCGCGATAAAATCAGCCAGCGCGAAACTCGGCTGCCCTTGCGGCTTCTCCGACTGCTGACGCAGAGTATGAATAGTCGTCAAGACCGTCGTGCGCTGTTCATCGCGGTAGATCTCAATATCGTCTTCCACACTGTTCGCAGGGAAGAAGCCATAGACCCCATTGGCGGTGAATAACCGCTGCTCCACAATCTTTCGAAGCAAGGCCAACGCGTCGTCATGCAACTCCTTCGCCTTCGGGCCCACGACTGGATCGTCAAAAATAGTCGGGTAGCGTCCACGCAATTCCCACGTGTGAAAGAAGGGCGACCAATCGATATAGGGAATCAGCTGATCCAGCGGCTGCTGCGGCAAGGTCTTGATCCCTGTGAAGGCCGGTTTGGGGATATCGACCTCAGCCCACTTGGATTGGAACCGATTGGCTTGCGCCTTGGCTAACGTCCAGAGTGTTTTAGCACCCTTCTCGTGATGGGTCTGGCGAATCTGATCGTAGTCCGCACGAATCGTCTTGGCAAAATCGTCCCGCAAGCCGGCATTGACCAGACTCCCGACGACACCCACCGCCCTGGAGGCATCCAGCACATGCACCACGGAATGGTGGTAGCCAGGAGCAATCTTGACGGCCGTATGGGCTTTGCTCGTGGTCGCGCCGCCGATCAGCAGCGGCAGATCAAAGCCCTCGCGCTTTAACTCACGTGCCACATGGGCCATTTCGTCTAATGATGGGGTGATCAGTCCGCTCAGCCCGATGATCGCGACCCCATGTTCGCGTGCTGCCGCTAAGATCTGCTCACAAGGCACCATCACTCCAAGATCGATCACCTCATAGTTATTACATCCCAGAACCACTCCGACGATATTTTTCCCGATGTCGTGCACATCGCCCTTCACCGTGGCGAGCAGAATCTTTCCATTCGAACTTGAAGCTCCCGATTTGAGCTTCTCCTCCTCCATGAAGGGCATCAGATAGGCCACGGCCTTCTTCATAACTCGAGCGCTCTTGACCACTTGCGGCAAAAACATCTTGCCGGCCCCGAATAGGTCGCCGACGATGTTCATCCCGGCCATCAGAGGTCCCTCGATCACATGCAGCGGCTTCGCATACTGCAGACGAGCTTCTTCGATATCCTGCTCGATGTAGTCGGTTACACCTTTGACCAAGGCATGGGAGAGTCGCTCGTCGACTGTACCTGAACGCCACTCATCGTCTTTGACTGCCACTTTACCTAATTGCTTAACGGTCTCGGCAAAGGTCACCAATCGCTCCGTCGCATCGGGACGACGGTTCAGCAGCACGTCTTCCACCAGCTCCAACAGATCCTTGGGAATCTCCTCGTACACCGCCAACTGTCCGGCGTTCACGATCCCCATGTCCAAACCGGCCTTGATCGCGTGATAGAGGAAGGCCGCATGCATCGCCTCGCGCACGCGATTGTTGCCGCGAAATGAAAAGGAGATGTTGCTGACGCCGCCGCTGACTTTCGCGAGCGGAAGATGTTGCTTGATCCAGCGCGTCGCGTCGAGGAAGTTCACCGCATAATTGTTGTGTTCCTCGATACCAGTCGCCACCGTCAGGATGTTCGGATCGAAGATGATGTCCTGGGCAGGAAATCCGATACGCTCCGTGAGGAGGCGATAGGCCCGCTCACAGACCTCAATCTTGCGCTCGTACGTATCGGCCTGACCTCGCTCATCGAAAGCCATGACCACCACCGCTGCCCCATAGCGATGCACCAACTTAGCCTGATGCAGGAATTTGGCTTCGCCTTCCTTGAGGCTGATGCTATTGACGACCGGTTTACCCTGGATGTTCTTCAGGCCCACCTCTAGAATGTCCCACTTCGAACTGTCCACCATAATGGGAACGCGAGTGATATCCGGTTCCGAGGCTACCAACCGTAGGAACTTGTCCATGGCGGCCTGGGAATCGAGCATGCCTTCGTCCATATTGATGTCGATGATTTGAGCGCCCCCCTCGACCTGTTGCCGCGCCACGGAAAGCGCCGCTTCATACTCGCCACCCAGAATCAGTTTAGAAAAAGCCGGTGACCCCGTGACGTTGGTTCGTTCACCGATATTCACAAAGTTGGATTCCGGTCGCAGGGTGACCGCTTCCAACCCGCTGAGCCTGGTATACGGCTCAACGGGTTGTGGGACGCGCGGAGGAATACCCTGGACGGCCTCAGCGATCATCTTGATGTGTCCCGGTGTCGTCCCACAACAGCCGCCCACGATATTCAGCCAGCCATTCTGCGCCCATTCTTTTAATTGAGGCGCCAGACTGTCCGGAGTCTCAGGAAATCCCGTCGGCAGCAACGGATTCGGCAGTCCGGCATTCGGATGGCTGCTCACAAGGATCGGAGCCAGACGCGAAAGCTCTTCAATCAACGGCCGCATTTCCTTGGGACCCAAGGCGCAGTTGATCCCCACACTGAGCAACGGCACATGAGAAATTGAACTCCAGAAGGCTTCGATGGTTTGGCCCGTGACCCCACGATTGCTGCCGGCTTGAATAAACGTCACCGAAGCCATGATGGGAAGCTTCACATGGCGATCCTCAAAAAACGTATCGATGGCAAAGAACGCGGCTTTCGCATTGAGCGTATCGAAGATGGTCTCGACCAACAAGAGATCAACTCCGCCGTCGACTAAACCACGGACCTGCTCATAGTAGATCGTCACGAGTTCGTCATAGGTAGTGCCGCGTGCCCCTGAATTATTCACATCGGTTGAAATCGACGAGGTCTTTGTCGTGGGACCGATGGCCCCGGCCACAAAGCAGGACCGACCAGGCGTCGCCGTCATGACCTGTGCCGCCGCACGCCTCGCACATTCCCCTCCGGCCCGCGCAATTTCGTAAGCCAAGGACTCCATGCCGTAGTCGGCCAGGGAAATGGCTTGGGCATTGAACGTATTCGTCTCAACGATATCGGCGCCGGCCTCGAAGTACTGGCGATGAATCTCCTCGATGATGGCCGGCTGCGTGAGGTTCAACAGATCGTTGTGCCCCTTTTGATCCTTCTTCCAATCTTTGAACCGCTCGCCCCGAAACGCCGCCTCGTCCAGCTTCCGCTGCTGGATCATGGTCCCCATAGCCCCGTCGAGGACAAGAATGCGTTGTTGCAGCAGGGCTTCTAACTTTGCACTCATACAACCTGTCTCCATGATCGACTACGCCGTATTGGCAGAGAATGTGTCGCCATCATAACTGAGCAGTTTCGGCGCCAGCAAGCAATCCCGTTCATCGAGCCTTGACAGGACGGAAGTCCACCGATACCATGCCATGACTGGCTGGAGAGAAACTGTGCTTCTGCGTCATGCTTCCTATACAATCTTCACATTTCTCGTAGCTCTGGTCTCGACTATCGGCATCTGGATTCACCCCTTCCCTGCCTTCTCGGCGCCCTATTTTGAGGATGGGTACCTCGGACTGACACAAGCGGAACTCCATCAAAAACTCGGAATGCCGCAGGCGGTGCGGGATCGAAAATCCGCGCTGCGCGTCTTTACCTA
>JBDSKU010000264.1:0-5046 GCA_039916745.1 Nitrospiraceae bacterium | reverse complement strand
TTGTGACGAGGCAGGTGGATAGACTGAAGGCGTTCAGGGGTTAAGCATGCGTGACCACACAACACGTTCGGCATTCAGTCTCCAGTCTAAACACCTTGCATCCCTGTTGCTCGGTACAATATTCCTGATCCCATCCCTGACGACATCGGCTTCGGGGCCAGGTTTATCTGCCAATGATGCGATGACACAAGGCACGCAGGCCTTTCAGCGTGGCGCCTACGATGAGGCGCTAGGAATGTGGAAAGAGGCCGCACGGCAGTATGAGACACAGGGCCGATCGCACGATCAGAGTCGCGCGCTCGTCTCTGCAGCACGCGCGGCTGAGTCGCTGGGCCAAACCAGACGGGCGCTCCAGCTTCTCGAACTTGCCTTGGCTCTTGCGCAGCAGGAAGCGGACATTCCATGGCGGGCCACAGTCCTGGCACAACTGGGACATACCTATCTGACGGCACGCCAGCTCGATGCCGCCTCGGCCCATTTGACGAAGGCCCGCGAACTCGCCAAGGAGATATCGTCGCCGGCGCTTGCCGCGTCTCTCCTCAACGACCTCGGGATTCTCGCTGCGCTCCAGAACCGTCCGGAAGAAGCCCTCACTCACTTTACCGATACCGTCCAGTTGGCCCAACAAGCGGGACTGTCTCTTGTCGCACTGCATGCACGGCTAAATGCAGCGAGAACAAGCTTGCAACTCAATCAGCCGACGAACAGCCGCATCTGGATCGACCAGGCCCTTGAGCAAGCCGATGCCTTGCCGGCATCACGTGAGAAATCGATTGCCCTGATGAACATCGGGCTGCTGTATCGCAACCTACTCTCCTCTCTCCCGGACTTCCGCAGCCCGCTGATCCTCAGAGCGGCAGGGGCCTTGCAAGAAGCGGCAGGCCTCGCCGAACAGATGAGCGATGCGCGCACCCTGTCGTTCGCCCTCGGGCATCTCGGCCATCTCTATGAGTTGGAGGAGCGGATGGACGAAGCCATGGCCTTCACGAGACGCGCGATCTTTTCCGCGCAATCGGTCGATGCACCGGAGTCGTTGTATCGTTGGCAATGGCAACTCGGGCGGCAGTTCGCGGCCACAGGGATGCTAGACGAGGCCATCGCCTCCTATCGGCAAGCCACAGGCACCTTACAACCGATTCGTCAGGCCGTCGCCGTGGCGGCGGCAGACGCCTCCTGGTCGGATGAGAATCCCATACGTCCATTGTTTTTTGAGCTGGCAGATCTGCTGCTCCAGCGGGCCTCGCTGACAGAAGCGCAGCCGGTGGCCACGCAATACCTGTTAGCAGCCCGCGACGCAATCGAAGCCCATAAGGCCGCCGAGCTGCGAGACTATTTCAAAGACGAATGTGTCGATGCGCTACAGGCCAGACTCACGAAATTCGATACCCTGGCGGCGAACACGGCGGTCATCTATCCCATTCTGTTCCCGACCAGACTGGAACTGCTGGTGAGTCTGCCCACAGGCCTCACCAGATTTGCCGTGCCGGTCGGTGCGGACATGCTCACGAAAGAGGTCCGCCTCTTTCGCCGCACCGTCGAAAAACGCACCACGCGGGAATATCTTGCGCATGCCCAACAGCTCTATGACTGGATGATTCGCCCGCTCGAAACAGCCTTGGCCCGGCAGCACATCACCACCCTGGTCTTTGTCCCGGATAGTTCACTCAGAACGATTCCCATGGCGGCCTTGCACGACGGTGCCACATTTCTGATCAATAAATATGCCGTCGCCGTCACGCCAGGGCTCAACTTGACCGATCCACGTCCGATCGACCGGGAGCGGGTGAGGATGTTATCCAGCGGACTCACAGCAGCCGTGCAAGGATTTCCTGCCCTGCCGTATGTCGCGGGTGAAATGAGCACGATTCAAGACCTCTACCGCGGAGACCAGTTGCTGAATCGGGACTTCCTTGCCACCAGACTGGAACATGAATTGCGGGATGGGCAGTATGGGATACTTCATATCGCCACCCATGGACAGTTCGCCACCGATGTGAATCAGTCCTTCTTACTGACGTTCGACGGGAAGCTGACCTTGAACCAGCTCGATCGGCTCATCGGATTATTCCGGTTTCGTCGAGAGCCGCTCGAATTGTTGACCCTCAGTGCCTGTCAAACGGGGGTAGGAGACGATCGAGCCGCCTTGGGTCTCGCTGGTGTCGCTATCAAGGCCGGCGCCCGCAGCGCGTTGGCGACGCTCTGGTTCATCAACGATGAGGCATCGTCCGAACTGGTCACTGAATTTTACAAACAATTGCGCAACCCCAAGCTGTCAAAGGCACAAGCATTACAGCTCGCACAGCAGAGGCTCTTGGCCGATCGGGTCTATGAGCACCCGGCCTACTGGTCGGCGTTCCTCTTGTTGAATAACTGGCTGTGAATGGCAGCATGAGCATGCTAGAGTACAACCGTAAACGCCCCTCACCGCTTCAACGACAGAGGTTCGGCGTGAAGACATCGGTCATCTACAGCAGCGCATTCCTCATCATCCTCAGCCTGCCTGGCTTCAATTCAGGCGTGAGCGCCACGCCCATCGCCGACCGGCCCACCGTCGCCCAAGCCGAACAATCGGAAGAACCGACGATGCCGTTCTATACCCCTCGGAAAAAGACCACGCCCCGCGCACGAGTCGGAGGAGGCTTGCGGGGAACGGATGGGAAAGACCCTGAAATCGTGGCCCTGGTTCCCGACCATGTCGGCCTCACAGTGAAACAGGCACCCTCCTTAAACTGGTTCCTCTCCAAGCCGACCTCCTTGCCTATTCGCTTTACACTCATCGACACCCGATCGGTCAAACCACTGCATGAAGGCCTGATTCCCACTCCGAATCATGCGGGCATCCAATCGCTGAATCTCAAGGATCTCGGGTTGACCCTCGAACCGGAAGTGCAATATCGCTGGTATATCTCCGCCATTCGCAATTCGGAATCCCCGTCGCAGGATATCGTCGCCGGCGGGATCATCGAGCGCTGTGAGTTCAACGCCTGCCTTGTGGAAACGGCCGTCGACCTCACGTGCGACCGGCAAAGCGTGCTGCGGAATGCTGTGCGAGGCTTCTGGTACGATGCCATGGCCTGCCTCTGTGAGTTGATCGACGCCAATCCCACCGACCAGATCCTCCGAAGACAACGTGCCGCGCTGCTCAAGCAGATCGGTCTCCATGGGGTGGCAGACTGGGATCTTCGTTCAGCTCAAGCCCTCCTCCGCTAGCTCAGTCCACATCACCCCGTTATTTAGTTTCTCTTGTATGTGGTTGAACCAGATCAACCCGTTCCCATCGCTTCGATCCAGTCAATCCAATTAGATTCAGTACAGAATCCTTTTTGATTCAGGCACACCATTCATTCCTTCTACGACAGCCACGCAAGATCTATTTCTCGGGTAAAACCATCGACAACGACAGAAGGCCGGTACCATCCGATCAGGCACATAGCTTGCTGGATACTCATATAACCAATGGCTCTTCCAGCAATGAAGGGAGGCGCGACGATGACACAGGAGATCATTGTATGGGCGCTCCTTGCCGAATTGGTCGGCCTCATTTGGGTCATGGTCGTCGGTATCCTCAGTACCGACCATCACTCCCGGCACAACCAACAAGGTGATGCTCAGCCGCAGCACCGCAATGGATACAAACCACATGAACAGACATCCCGGCATTCCAACACCCCAGCCTGACAACGGAACCTCGCATCCTCATTCTTCCTCTAACCGCATAGAGCAGACACGACTATCCGTCGATCGCCCCTCCCTCAATGGAAACCACCGGGAGGTCCGGTCCTCTCCCCATTCGAAGAAGCAGCGAGTCACCATCTCCCTGCCCACCCCTCTCATTGAGCGCCTCCGAAACGCGGTGTATTGGACAGGATATGGTCCTCTTGTGGCCCTCGTGGCTCATGCAATCGAAGACATCGTGGCTCAGATGGAGGAGGTGAACGGAGGAACCTTTCCCCAACCTGTTGCCCCCCTGAAGGTAGGGCGACGACAAGGACAACGCTCCCCTCTCCGCCCCGCCACGGGTCACAGTTCCACATCGGCAGTCCCAGACAAATCGTAACGATGAGTCGAACAGGCTAGCAGGCTGAGGAAAAACTCGATGTATGCGAAAAACACGGTTGAACTACTCCGAATGATATCGAGGTCTGAGTAACCACAGGATGCTCAAAAAGGCCGTCCAGCAAGGCCGCAGCGAGCGAAAAGGCGAGGCGTACGCATCGGTACGTTGAGCCTCTTCGTGAAGCGAGAACGCCGCTGGCGGACTTTTTCAGCATCCTGCGAGAGGACGCCGATGAAGACATGCGAGAGTTTCAAGAGATCGAGCCTAGGCAGAACCAGCGCATTCAAACAGGAGGCGCAATGGCTGGCGTATCGGGACCTGGACGATAGACACAGCGGGCAGTTATCGCGATCGTATTCTGTTTATAATAGACAGCACGCGCAACAACGCGATGACTCCGACCACTCGAACCGCTATGGTCGCTGAGGCCTCAATGGTCACTGGAGCGAGTCACCACTCCGTGCTCGTCGTGGAAGATAACCCGGACCTCGTGATCGGACTGCGAGATCTCTTGCTCCATGATGGCTACGACGTCACCGTGACCGGCACCGTCGCCGGCGCCATCGAACTCGTTCGAACTCATCGCTTCAACGCCATCCTCCTGGACTTAGGCCTTCCGGACGGCGATGGGATCGATGTCTTGAAAGAAACTCAGCGACTAGACCCCTCTCTCCCCGTCGTGATCGTCACGGCCCATATCTCGCCGGACCGCACCGTGGGATCCCTGACAGAGGGAGCCTTCGCCTATCTGACAAAACCCTATCATCGTGAAGAACTCAGACAAACGCTGCGGCGCGCGATCGGAGTCAAGGAACTCAGCACACAAGCCGAGCGGACCGCACATCTTCTCAACGAAAGCGAAGCCCGCTTCCGCTCGCTGGTCGAGTCGGCCACCGATGCGATCCTGGTAGCCGATCATCGTGGGCTCCTCATCTCCTGGAATCAGTCTGCGGCGGAACTTTTCGGCTATGCCGGCGAGGACGCGATCG
>JBDSKU010000263.1:0-5790 GCA_039916745.1 Nitrospiraceae bacterium | reverse complement strand
AAAAAGCACAATGATGCACCAGCTGCCTGCTCGACTGCTGTCTGCCCGCGATCTCTTCCAACCACAAGGGAAAGGAATCGTTTAGACAACGGCTCTAGGGTACTAAACTCAATCTCAAGCTGCGGCTGTTTCTGGATGAACTCGTCACTCTGGCACACCTTGGCCACATCTATGCCCGCCCTGGCACCCCGGTAGCGATCTTGCCATATGTCGATCATGGCCGAGAAGGTCATTACACTATTCATCTCCCGCTTCCATTCCCGGTGGCCTAAAACTGTTTAGGCCGATCCGCTTAAGAGCCGGATTTGTGACGGGAAACGGGGACATTCTGCATTTCCGCTCACGACAGGACTCCCCACCGACTCAGGAAAACCAGAATGTCCCCGTTCATTCCCACAAACTGCCGGCTCACACGTCAGCTTCAGTCAACCGATGAGCCGGGAATCTTGCCATCCACGATCTGTTGGCCATAGGCAATGCACTGGGCCGTGGCTTCGCCCTCCGTCGCACACCGCCCGGTCGAATAGAAATGGCGACAGTCCTCGTCCTCTTCCTCTTCGGTTAACCATGAAATGAAGACATTCAATTCCCACTGGCCGGTGTCGGGTAACTGCCGGAGCGCGGGTTGAATGGTGTACCCTTTGTAGGTCACGGCCTTGCTCATCTCTGTGGTCCGCTCTTCGGCAACATCCCCTTCTCCTCCAGCTCCTGAACATGAGCTTCTGACATTTCCTTGATGTAGTCCCCCAATGTCATCTGCTGAAGAACGGCAGTGTCATGTCCGCTTCTGGACGATCAGGAATATCGAAAGAGTAGTCGCCGCGTGGCGTTCAATGCCGCATAACTACCAGGTCTGCTGCAACCTGCCAATATTGCATAGCAACGCAGCCTCAGTAATCCATTGAGGGCAAGTCTACTGCAAAGCCGCACACTTATCCAGGACACTGCATCCTCAACCAACCGAGGTAGACTACGAATCCTGAGCCTATCTAGCTATCAGCCCGCAGTATTTCCTGGCCAACCCCTATCCCAAGGAAATCGTCAGGCCATCCTTCATTGCGCGCATCGCTTCGTTGATGCGAAATGTGCGAGACAGGCGGGACTTGCGAGACGAGCCAAACGCGTGTGGCTAGTCGATCCTCGATTGCCTGCGTCCAACGAGGGTCTTCTGAGACCGCGCGGTGTCTGAGCACAGGAGACCAACAGGCCCCCCTTCCCCATAGTTTTCTGCTCTGCCAGATGCTAAAACATTCCCTAGCACCGCATCTGGTGCCTTGCCTAAGAAGAAGGAACGTCTATGTCTTTGCCGATCGAAAATTCGTCGTCCGATGAACTGGCGCGAGAAGTCACGCGGCGGCGCACCTTTGCCATTATTTCACACCCGGACGCAGGAAAAACCACGCTGACTGAAAAGCTCCTCCTCTACGCCGGCGCCGTCCACCTCGCCGGGGCCGTACATGCCCGATCCAATCAACGTGCGTCAAAGTCCGACTGGATGGAACTGGAACAAGCGCGCGGTATCTCCATCACTTCCACCGCCCTCCAATTCGACTATCAAGGTGTACGAGTGAACCTACTCGACACGCCGGGCCACCAGGATTTCAGCGAAGACACCTACCGCACCCTCATGGCCGTGGACAGCGCGGTCATGGTGCTCGACTGCGCCAAAGGCATCGAACCCCAGACCAAAAAACTCTTTGCCGTCTGCCGCAAACGCAACATCCCGATCATGACCTTCATCAATAAGATGGATCTGCCCGGGCGCCATCCCTTCGAACTCCTCGAAGAGATCGAACAGACCCTGCACATGACGGCGGTACCCTTCAACTGGCCCATAGGAGAAGGGTCCGGCTTTCTGGGGCTCTACGACCTGCAAGACCCCCAAGTCCTCTTCTTTCAACGGACGCTCCATAACCAAAAACGGGCGCCGATGCGGGTCGAGACCTTCCCCCACCCGAGCCTGGCCGACACGCTTGGAGAGGCCTATGGTCCGCTGCAGGAAGAGATCGCCCTGTTGACCGGCGCCGGCACCAAGTTCGATCGCGACCGGTTTCTCGCCGGCCAACTCACGCCGGTCTTCTTCGGAAGCGCCCTGACGAACTTCGGCGTTGAGCCCTTTCTGAACGGATTCCTCCAGCTCGCACCTCCGCCTGGACCCCGCATGAGTTCGGAAGGGCTGGTGCAACCGACGGAAGAAAAATTCTCCGGATTCGTCTTCAAGATTCAGGCGAACATGGACCCGCAACATCGCGATAGAATGGCGTTTCTCCGTATCGTGTCGGGCCGGTTCGAGAAGGACATGATGGTTCATCATGCGCGGTTGGACCGGAAGATCAGGATGACGAGACCGCACCGGCTCTTCGGGCGGGACCGGGAAACGATTGAGGAAGCCTACCCCGGCGATGTCGTGGGATTCGTGAACCCTGGTCTTTTTGCCATCGGCGATACCCTCTGCTCAGGCAATCCTCGCTCGTTCGATGCCATTCCGCTTTTCCCTCCGGAATGTTTCGGCGTGCTCCGCAGCCAGGACCTCACGAAACAGAAACAATTCCAGAAGGGACTCCAGCAGCTCGAAGAAGAAGGCGTCATGCAGGTGTTCTATTCGCCGGATCATGTGCGGCGTGAGCCGGTCCTGGCCGCAGTTGGCGAACTCCAATTCGATGTGGTCGCCTCGCGCCTCGACAGCGAATATGGAGTCAAGACGACCGTCGAGCGAATGCCCTTCGTCCTGGCCCGCTGGGTGACGGGCGACCCGGAGGTGATTGCCCGCATCTATTGGCCGCAGGACACGAGGAGACTCGTGGACAAGGATGGCCGGATGGTCATGCTCTTCGGCTCAGAACGGCTGCTCGCTTACTGCATGAAAGAATATGCGTCCCTCAAATTTCAGTTGCGGGAAGAAGTTGGAAAAACAGACAGCTAGCCGCTTGCCTTGCGGTGAACGAACGATGACCCGACGGAGGATGCGATGACCAGACAGAGATTCTTTGCATTGGGGCTGCTCATGTTACTCGCCGGCTGTGTCGAGACCTCAACGACTTCCTCGTCCGGCCAAGGGATGAGCGGCCTGCCTGCAACGAGCCAGATGACCGCTCAGCCAACCCGTCGTACTGTGTCGCTGTCCGGCGCGACGCTGAGCATTCTCGAAGCAGGGACCGGCGACCCGGTGATCTACATCCATGGCGTCGTGACCACCAGCAACATCTTCCCGAAATATCTGGCCGCCTATTCCCCTGCCTATCGCGGCATCGCGGTGGATCTGCGCGGTTACGGCGATTCGGAAAAGACCCCGACCGGCTCCAACATTTCACAATTCGTGAAGGACCTGATCGCGCTGGCAGATCGGTTGAAGATCGAGAAGCCCGTCTGGGTCGGGGTGTCGATGGGCGGCATGATCCTTCAGCAACTGGCCCTCGAACATCCCGATCGCGTAAAGGCCCTTGTGCTGGTCTCGACCACCGATGGCGCCATGATTCTCGATCAGGATCTGCCTTCGATCGGCAATCCACGCACGAACGCCGAGGTGTCCAAGAAAATTTTGCTGGAAAGTTTTCCCGCCGGGACAGATCCACAGCTCTATCAGCCACTGCTCGACCGCATTCCCACCTGGAACGCCTCAGTCCTTCGTGAAGCCCTGACCTCCATGTCCGTTTTCAACAAACACGGACAGCTCTCCGCGATCACCGCGCCCACACTCATCATGGTCGGCGCCAAAGACGATGTCGCCACACCCGCCATCGCAGCAGGCATCCAGGCACAAATTTCAGGATCCCGCCTGGGCAAGTTCGAAACGGGCCACTTCATAATGGCTGAAGATCCCGAGGCTTTTCGGAAAGTCCTGGGGGAGTTCCTGCACTCGCTCAAGAAGTGAGAGTGACAGTTATCACCATGTTATGAGCCGATGTACTTCTGGGTCGAACACGAAGAGGATTTTGCACCGCGAGTGAAACAGCTGCTGAATCGCCCCTCCCAGCCTCATTCTTCACTGTCTTATCTGTAGGCCAACGACTGCAGCCTCTATCACCCCATAAACACTAGCATTAACGCAGCGATCCTCCGCAATCCTCTACAATCTTACGACACATCCATCAGCGCACGCCTTCTCGCAATTGATGATATTGCTGGTATTTTTCTCCCAATCATCTTTTCTCTCACAGCGGCACATACCTTTCGTAGTTACCACAGTGCCG
The DNA here is from genome assembly GCA_039916745.1 of Nitrospiraceae bacterium. GTDB lineage: Bacteria > Nitrospirota > Nitrospiria > Nitrospirales > Nitrospiraceae > Palsa-1315. The sequence continues at coordinate 1,600 of JBDSKU010000263.1, read as the reverse complement.
GGGTAAACAGTCCTCCTCATCGATTTCTCATCGGGTGACCAAGTCCGTTGAGCAAACCGACATAGCCAGTTTTTTCGAGAAGAGCGCTTCTCGTGAACGGGTTTGTCTGCTACAGGAACGCGCACAAAAATATAGGAGAGTCTGTATGAACTGGCTACGAGCCACCGTTGGCATACTCATCTTGTCGTCGAGTCCTGCCTGGAGCGCGACGTTGAATTGGAACCCCAACACTGACCAGGATCTGGCGGGATATCGTGTCTATCGATGCAGTCAGCAGCCCTGTAGTCAAGCCTCCGGAAAGGCCACAGTCATCGCTACATTGGGAACGGCGGCGCAGTTCGATATCGGAATACCGACCGTGACTCAGCACTACTTCATTACCGCCTACGACCTGTCCAACAACGAGTCGAGCGAGAGCAGTCTCGTGACCTTCGTACCAGCCGGGAGTCCCCCGCCGGTGGCCGTCTCCGCACCGCCGACTCCGGGAGGACTCCAGCTCACCGTGGTGAACTAACAGACCGAGGGAGCGCAGTCGAGTCAAATCTAAGGCAGGTAACGAGCTGCAGCTCTTGTTAGCTTGAAGCCTGTGCGAGGTGCTCTGGTATCATCCGCAGCGCACCGGAGGTTCGGTCTACGGCGATGGTGACCGCACCGTCCAATACCTGGAGAAGCAGGTCTCCGACCAGTTGCCGTCGCCAGCCGCGGAGAATGGGCACATCGAGGGTGGTCCGATTCTGTTTGGCCTCTACGAGTGTTTGTAGATCTGAACTGGTGGCCAACATGGTGGGGGCAATTCCCTCCTCTGCCGCACGAGCCTTCAGCACGGCTTGCAGCAATTCGACGATGCCCGTCGATTCAGGATCCGGTTTCCGTTCGCGTGGGACCTCCGGCCAGGCCGACGGTGGCAGAGCCAAGGCGGAGGTGATGGTGGCCAACAGCTGTTCGCCATGTCGATCGACCTCGGAAGAATGGACGCCGCGAAGCCCACGGAGCTCATGGACCGATTTGGGGGGATGGCGTGCAAGCTGGAGGAGGACCTCGTCCCGCATGACACGTCCGCGAGGCACATTCCGGCGTCTGGCTTCCGCTTCTCGCCAGGCTGCTAATTCACGAAGCACCACGGCTCCTTTGGGCTTGAGCGTATCCCACCCTCGTATGCGCTGGTAGCGCTCTTGGGGCTCTCGACTCTTTTCGCCTACCGCCGACTCGAGTCGGGCAAATTCCTCACTGACCCACTCCAACCGGCCAAGGCTGTTCAGACGATCCTGTAAGTGCGTATGGATCGGCAACAGAAATTCGACATCTTCTAGGGCATAGGCGATCTGGTCATCGGAAAGCGGTCGTGCGCTCCAGTTCGTAAAGGTATGGGCTTTCTCCAGCTTCGTGCCGTGGAGACGCTGAACCAGGTTCGCATAGGCGACTTGGGCGCCATATCCGACCATGGCGGCGGCGATCTGCGTATCGAAAAATGGCTTCGGGATCTGTCCGGCATGGGTGGCAAAGAGATCGAGATCCTGCCGTCCCGCATGCACGATCTTTTCAATCTTCGGGTCACAGACGAGCTCCCAGAAGACGTCGAGCGATCCGCTCGCCTGCACAG
>JBDSKU010000262.1:0-7643 GCA_039916745.1 Nitrospiraceae bacterium | reverse complement strand
GGGGCCATTCCACTTGAAGCTGTACGGACAACCATTGGAGTCTTTCAGGCATTGTTCGGCCGCCTGGTGATAGACTATGCCGTTCAATTACCAGGAGCAGCCCAAGTAGGTGCTGGGCGAGCCACCGGATCTCTGACTGCGGCCTCGTGGGGCTTACGCGGTCCAGTCTCCGTCAAAGGCCATCTCCAGCAGATGGATCTTGCGACAGTCCTGAAACCCCACCTAAGCCGAGGAATCGCCCAAGGGGATTTCACGCATCAATGGGATAGCACGCAAGGCGCCACGGCTGCCATCAAGGGTGACGGAACCGTGAAGGTGGAGATCAAGGACCTTGTCGTCGATCGAATCGCTGCCGGCGCTACCGCAACATCCTCGCTGACGTTCGACCGCATACAGGCATCGATCGCCTGCCATGATGGCGTCTGCGATGTAACGGAGTTGAAGGGTGACGGTGCCGACGGATCGTTTACCGCTCAGGGGCAGGTCACGTTGCGGCAGCCGCTTCAGCAGAGCCTTCTGGATCTGACCGTTACGGTCATTCCAGGCCTCGGGTTTGCGCAAAAAGCGGCAAGCCTGTCGTTACCGCCATTTCAGCCTGGTACCTCCTTAACGTTTAAGCTGGTCGGGCCGATCATCAATGCGAGAGTGGCACTGTAGGCACTCAGGGAAGTAGTTCTTTCTCTCGTGTTCCCAAGCCTGATACAGTACAGCGAGATAGACGCACGTTGTGAAGACATTGAGGAGTACAGGCCCTTGTCGATGATTGCTGAATGTGTCGGGCTCGATATCGGACAGACGGCCTTCAAGGCCGTGCGGTTCCGCCGCCGTCTGAGCGGGCGTGAATCGGTGGAATATTTTCACCTGCCCGTTCCCTATGGGCGACCGGAACAGGCCGAGCCCGCGCATCGAGCGGGCATGCTCAGAGATTTCCTCTGGCAGCATGGCTTGTACAGCAGTGGAGAAATTGTCACTGCGCTCCCCTGCCAGGACGTATTTGTCAGAACCCTCTCCTTTCCCTTTCGCGATGCCTCCAAGTTGGCGCAGGTTGTCCCCTTCGAAATGGAAAACCTGATTCCTATGCCCTTGGAAGACGTCACGGTCGGCAGTCTGTTATTGCCGGCGCGAGGATCCCAAGAAGGGACCACGAAAGCCAAAGGGTCCGACGTCCTCGTCACCGCAGCGCCGAAAGAAAAAATCGCTGAACATATGCGGTTCATGGCCTCCGCCGATCTAACCCCCTCTGCGATCACCATTGACGGCATGGCCTTATTTTCGGTCAGCCAATTCCTCAAAGAGGAAGGGGCACCAGTTCCCGGTGACATGGCGATTATCGATGTCGGGGCCTCGAAGACGACGTTGTGCCTGGTACATGAAGGTCGTCCTGTGCTGTTGCGAACCGTACAGTGGGGCGGGAATCATCTCACGCATGCGCTCGCCGTGCGTCATGCCTGCAGCTTCGCTGAAGCAGAACGACGGAAGCGAGCCCTGACCGTGAAAGAGATCGACGCCTGGCTCGAACCAGTCCTCAAAGAATTGCGCGTCTCTCTCCATGCCTATGAAGGCAGTGTCCATCAACGGCTGACCCATTGCTGGGTATCGGGCGGTGGCTCAAAACTAAGAGAGCTCAGCGGGTATATGGCGCACCAACTGGGCTTGAAGCCGGTCGGTCCTCGACAAGGATTCGGATCGAGCTGTCCCCGCGCCTTTTCCATCGCATTCGGCTTGTCGATCCATCCGAATATCGTTCGGCCACGCTGGAAATCCAGGTTGGCGGGATCAGGTCTCGTCCTCGACTTTAAAGCCGGTAGCCAAGACGCATCGGCCACAGGAGATGCCTCGAAGCGCGACCGCCGATTGGCCTTATGGGGCGGGCTCGTCCTGGCCGTCCTGGGTGTGATGGATCTCTCCACGCGCGTGGTGCTGAAAGATTCGACGGTCAAGGACCTCAAGCGAGGGCTCCAGACTCAATACGAGCAAACATTTGGTCCAGGCGCCGGCCCCGGGGAAGAGTTGGATCAAGCCCGGTATCGAGTGTCGCAAATAGAGAAAGGGCTCTCGGCGGTCGACGGGAGTCGCTATAACATGCTCGCCAGCCTTGCGGAACTAGTAAAACATGTCCCGCCAGGGGTGCCATTGAAAGTACGAGACCTGACGATTGACGGAGCCAGCATGCATTTGGAGGGGGAAACGACAACCTTCGATGCGGTCGAGAAAATCAAGCAGGCTTTCGCGGCAGTCGAAGCACTGCATGACGTGTCCATTAGTGACACCCGTGTCGGGGCTGTGCCGAACCAAGTCGTATTTCGACTGACTTACACGGTGCAACGGCCATGAAACAGATGCTGAAAGAACGGTGGCAGCATTTCTCGCAACGTGAGCGCATCATGGTATCCGCCGGTGGAGCGGTGATTGCGGCAGTCCTCGTATTTTTGCTGATCATCGATCCGCTCACCTCGTCGATCGACAAACTCGACCGGCAGGCCCGCCGTAAAGCAAAAGACAGCCAGGAGCTGGCACTGGTAACACAGGAATATATGGCCAAGCAGGCGCGTATCGCCAAGCTCGAACAACGCATGCCGAAGCCGCCGGCGCAGTTTTCCCTGCTGGCCTTCATGGAAGAAGCGACGACGACGGCGCAGATTCGCGATCGCATCGGCGGCATGCAGCCACAGGCTCCCCTCGTCGTCCAGGGCTATCAGGAAACCTCGGTCGACCTACGGCTCGACGGCGTTACGCTTCCCCAGATCCTCGCGTTGCTGATGGCCATTGAGCAGGCGCCCTACGACGTGCAGGTGCACCATCTCCAGATCAAACCGAAATACGACAATCCGGTCAATCTCGACGCGACGCTGAAAATCGTGACCTATGCCAAGGTCTGATGAGCGTGGCATTGCCCTCCTTCTGACCCTCCTGGTTCTCACCCTCCTGGTTGCACTGATTCTCGAATTCGATGTCGAAGCGAGGCGGGAATACCGTGACGCCGCAGCGTTCCGCGATAATTTTAAAGCGACCGTGCTCGCGCGTGCGGCGGTACAGGCAGCCCGCGGCGTGTTGCAGCAAGATTTCATCAAGGACAAGCAAACGGGGCAGTTCTTCGATGCCCTCACCGACATATGGGCCTTTCCTATCTCGAACTATGTCATCGGTGATGGGATACTCAGCGCGCAAATCGAGGATGAACGGGGCAAACTCAACCTGAATGACTTAGCGGCCGGCGGAGATCCCATCGCAAAGAAGACCAAGGTCCTGCGGTTTAAGCGACTCTTCGAACTCGTGCAGATCAATCCGGACCTGGTGGACGTCATCGTCGATTGGGTAGATCAGGACGAGGTGCCGGAAGCGGCCGGTGCAGAAGGTCCCTACTATCAAACCTTGCACCCCTCCTACCGGGCAGCCAATGCTCCCTTGCAAACGCTCTTAGAGTTACGTCTGATCAAAGGGATGACTCCCGACCTCATCGAGAAGCTCTCGAAGGTGGTGACTGTCTATCCCCAAGAAGGAGAAAGCCGGGTGAATGTCAATACGGCTCCCCTCCTTGTCCTTCAAGCCCTCGACCCTCGCATCACGCAAGGCGTGGCGTCGGATATTATCCAAGCGCGTCCCTTCAAGACCATTCAGGATCTCGATCGCGTGAGTAGCTTTGAAGCAGTTGGAAAGGAACTCCGGCTCCAAAACCTGTACGACATCAAAAGCGATCTATTCTTGGCCCGTATGATCGTGAGCGTGAACGAGGTAACCAGGAATGGGACTGTGGTACTCCGGCGCGATGCCAGCACAGGAACGAGCTCAGTGCTGTACTACCGGGTCCTCTGATCGCCTCTTCGAAGAGCTGCAACCCTCCTCCTGCCGCAAAGTTTACAATTCCGTAACAAGCCTGTGATCTGGCCACAATATACGGAGTCTATCGTTCAGGTTAGACAAGGCACAGGATCACGACATACAGGAGGAACAAGGGCATGATGATTCATGGTGGAACACAGACTTGGCCTATGCAACCCGGTATTCGTACGGCGGTTGTGACGGTACTGATCGGATTGTTCCTTGCCGCGCCAGCCGTTCGCGCTGAGCAGGGAGGTCCCTTCGCCAGCCTGACTGTAGATGCCGGTCTTTCCCCTTATAACCCACAGGCCCAGGTGTCAGGTGCCTTGAAAATTCAGGGTTCAGACACGATGTCTCCGTTGATGTCTCGTCTGGCGGCTGAGTTCCAACGGCGTCAACCGCAAGTTACGATTAACGTCAAGGGCGGCGGGTCAACCAAGGCTGTATCAGAATTCTTGGAACCTCCTACCGTTGGCAGAATTGTTCTGAAGGAAGAGAGGACAAACCAATTCTTCCTATTAGCGACATCGCGGGAGCTCCTAGATTCTGAGACCAAACAGTTCGCCGCACAACATGGGTATGAGCCTCTGGCGCTTCCTGTGGCCGTCGATGCCGTGGCGCTGTACGTGCACAAAGACAACCCGCTGGCAGGGCTTACGCTCGATCAAGTCGATGCAATGTTCTCAACGACTCATACTCGCGGGCTCAAGACCGACCTGAAACAGTGGGGACAGGTTGGATTGAGCGATGGGTGGGAAAAGAGCGAGATTCACTTGTATGGCCGTGACCGTAAGTCCGGAACCAGAGCATTCTTTCAAGAACATGTTCTCGCCGGTGGAGAATTCGCGCCACAGTTACAAGAACAACCAGGTGCAGCCTCCGTTATTTTGGCACTCAGTCGCGATCAATCAGGTATTGGATATAGCGGGTTCGGGCTGCAGGCCTCCGCGGTACGGATGGTTTCTCTAGCAGAGAACGAAGGGATGCCCTTCATTGCTCCATCGTCGGCGACAGTCGCGGACCAGACTTATCCGCTGCGGCGTATTCTGTATCTCTATCTCGACAAGTCGCCCAAATCCCCGCTGCCTCCGGCGGCACAGGAGTTCCTCATGTTTATTACGAGCCGTGAGGGGCAAGAAGCCGTGGTACGCGCAGGATTTTTTCCACTTCCTCTGAGCCAAGTCACGAAGAGTTTCGTCTCGCTCGCTACGACCTCGGGCGTGAAGGCCGGCCAATAGCCATCCAATCCCAGTTCAACAAGCCCGACTCCATATCTTGGAGTCGGGCGGCAACTTCCCCGCCTGAATGTAGCCGGACGAAACCAAGACATTGCCTGAGACCGATCGGTGCCAGCCCATCAACGCTACGGCATTCCAACTTTTGAGCCATCCGGGCATAGTGTTTCCACCAGACCTGCTCCGATCCAAACCTTGCGTACCGATTCTTTCGTGGTGAGAAGCCTGTTTCCCAATAACGATGAGGGAGCACGACAGAAAAGGGCTCCTCATTTAACCTGGCGACAACCATTCCCCACATCGGGAGAACCGGCGAGGCATAGTGACCGTCATGATTGGCTGGACGGAGTTGAGTTGGAACGAATCCAGAGATTATGGAGCGGGAGACTTGCGTTGCGTCCGACCCTTTGACTTCGCTTTCTCAAGTTCCTGCTGCAAGCGCAGCAACTCTTCTTTGAGATCCTTCATCTGTTTGCCCTGTTCATCCAGACGGTCGCGGAGATCGAGATTGGAACGGCTCAGTTCGCGCAACTGCATCTGCTGGTCTTCAGACGTGGACGGGGGAGAAGCAGGATTGGCTTGAGGCGAACGCTGCGCCGGCAGGGCCGCCTGTGGCTGCAATAGCTGTCGGTCAGCTCGCGCCGTGGGGCGCGCAGTCAATAAGGCAGAGACCTCGCTCACATTCAAAGAAATATGGACAGTTTCGAAAGGGGCCCATCGAGGCTCTTCAGAGGCTGGAACTGAGGCGGCCTGAACAGGACGTGCGACCCAGAGCTTCATGCCTTTGGTATCCCTTGGGTCCTTCTCTTCTCCGCCGGCGGTGTCTGCCTGTGTGAAGCCGGAGTGGTCAGTCATCACGACATGGAGATAGGGACCACGGATGAACAGCATACCAGTTGTTCGATCTGGACTGTAGGACCGAGCCGTATCTTCTAACAAGAACGAGACGCGTTCAGTCGGGCCGGCTTGTTGCAGCGCCGTCGCCAGCGGTTCTGCGACCCTATTCAGTTCGTCTCTGTTGAGCAACGGAATGGGCTGCGGATTCTGGACCAGTCCCATGAGGGTGCCGCTCCACCCACTGATTTGCAAGCTGCCCAACAACAGACGCAATTCGTTCGTGCTCATGGTGGCAGGGTGACTGTTCCGTGCCGGTGGACGTGAACGGCTAATGGTCGGGTCCGGCTGAATCGCCACCTGAACCCCCTTCTGGTCGTAGACCACACGCTCACCTGTCATTGCGGTACAGGCCGTGAGTCCTACAACGAGCACTGGCCATGCCATGATGCGAAGGAGGCGGTTCATATGCTTCTTTCAGCGTGACACAGGTGATTCACAGACAAACTGAATACCCCAAATCCTGTCGGTGCCCATCTGGCCCCGCCAGACACGATCCGTTGCCTGACTGACTTTTGGAAGCTCACCGTCTTTGACGATCCGTGATCCCTGTGGACATTTCTCGCGGATAAGGCGCAAGGCGTCGCGCCGTCCCTCTGAGGAGAGAATATCCGCTTCCGTCTGGACTGAGAAGGAGACCAGCCCGCCAGCCGAGGTCTCGCGAAGCAATTGTGCCTCGTGACCACAGCCAACAAGTCCGCCAGCACAAGCGAGCACAAAGACGAATGCAACGGATCGTGGGAAAATCATCCAACCTCTTCAACGCATGATCGCGACCACCCAGCGCGAGACGACCGCTGTTGAATGCTAGGGTACTTTGGCACAGAACGTGTTTTCTTCCAGCGGTTGGTAGCCTCCCCCAAATGAGGGGAAATCGGCCACCTCTCGTCCACCGGTGTTCCAGATATGGAGACAGCGTGAAACGACGGTAGGAAGGCTTCGTTGAATGTCGTCTACGGTTACGACCTTGGCATTCTGTGTGGTTCCCACGACGACCAACCGGTTTCCCGGTTGCAAGGCGTTGGTGCCGAGTGTTCCCTGGTGTATCACCACGAATTCCCCGCTCCGCTTGCCGTTGTCTTTGGGACCATAGGCCGGATGTTCCACGATCGGGAGTTGCGCGACAACGATGACTACGGCTCCCTCCTTCGATTCGGCCTGAATGATCCGACCGCCGAGTTGAATCTTCTGCCTGGCTTTCCCATTCGGGACCATACGCCAGGCGGAAAAGTCAAAGTTCTTGTCGACACCCTCCATGGCCTCAGGCGAGAACACCTGGGTTGGGGCACAGGCACCGAGGAGAAGGCTGCACAGGATGATTGCTGTTTCTGGTTTCATCATTCTCATCATTCTCAATACTCCTTGTCTGGTTCCATTGCAACTCGGAATGCTTCGCATGAGTCGATATCCGTTACATGAATCGAATTTGAAACTGGATCAAGAAGGTATTCTGCGCAAAGGGATCGGTATTCGGAACAGAAGTTCCTGGGCCAAACCCCTGATGATGCCGAAATTCGTAGTTCAGCTGCAGCTTGGACTGAACTTTGGGGGGAAAGTTTTCGAAGTAGTAGGTGAGGCCGGCAATCGTTCTCGTATACATATCATTCGACATGTCGGTATTGGGGTCGAATTGCTCCCACATGACCGTCGGTTCAAAGTTCTGGAACATACCTTCTGTGATGAGGTACTTCGCCA
>JBDSKU010000261.1:0-13943 GCA_039916745.1 Nitrospiraceae bacterium | reverse complement strand
GAAGGGTCCTCCGGGGACGGATTGCAGATCGTGCTCGGCTATAGTCGCCTTGTTCCACTCGGTGATGGCCTCCGCCATGCCTAGGATGGCGCGGCGTTCCAGGAGCGCGCGCTCGACGATGGCCTGGCCAAGGGCCGGCTGGAGCATGGTATTGCCGGCCTGTATCCCTGTCGGTTGCTCAAGCGGAGCATAGGCAACCGGCGTGGTCTGAAACGTGCCAGTGACGGCGACAAAAAACAGGAGTGCGCCGAACACGATGGCGCACATGCCCACACCCACAATGACATCGATGGTGGTGTATCGGTTCGACATAACGACCTCCTTTGGACATCGGGCAATCAGACGGGGCTGGCGCACGACCCGACATCTTGCTCGCGTCACATGGAACGGTTTCCGGTCCTGACATGGACCAGTTCTGCACCGCCCGGTCTGAGATGACCGCAAGCGGCCACGAGTTGTGCCGGTTGGTTCCGGAGTGCGTAAGCACACCGGAAGAGAGCAACTTGGCTGTATTACTGGAAAGAGTTCGATTGGTGATGAGGCCGCACTTGCCATGTCCGTCCCGTTGGATGAGTGCTCCACGGAGGATCATGACCACCACCTCCAGAATGAGGTAGATCGTGAGAGCCTTTACTCTACGCCCCAGCGACGCACCGGTCAAGGGCAAGAACGGCAAGGCAGCGGCGGGCTGGAGGGAATCAGAAATATGAGAGACGATTCTACTTCCTGTTCTCAAAGGCGACGACTCGCTCGTTGGATTGGACGTGGATGCGCACGGGGTCGTCATCGTTTCGATGAAACAGATCACGCCCCTCGCCTGCGCCGCCGCGGTGTGTGCGGCCGAGCAGCCCGATGAGTTCGTGGCTTCAATTGGGGTGCCTGCCCCTGGTTTCAACAGAAACAAGGGGCCGGTCTGTGCCGATCTGCGCGGGCATGATCCGACGTTACTGCGGGGACGCGTTGACCTTGGTGCCCTCCTTCCAGGGGTTCGATCTTGCTGTTCGGCACCTGAACCGTTGGCAGAATTCCCGCTCCCGGTTTGTCAAGAACCCTTTTGTGGACGGAAGGGATCCCTGAATTTGAGAGAGCCCTCTACGGGATCAACGCTGGTTCATGACTGAACTATATTTGTGTGCCGGCCTGGACTGACTGCGCCGCGCGCAGGTCTCATTCCGCTCGACCTCATCGGTCCTATGGTTCCATGCGCTTGCGCGTTTCGATTCGTCATGATGAGCGGATCGGTAATATTCCCACAGATGAGACATTCCCACCCGTCATACTCCCAGGCATGGTCCCCCTCGAAATGCACGGCGACACTCAACCCCCCGCACCGTTCACAGGTCATGTCATCCTCCGTCGGGCATTCGGAACACGTACGCGTGACCACGGGTCTCAGCCCGCTTTCCGATGATCCTGTTCATCGGAACTCTTTTCCGGCTTCTCCACCTCGTGCGGCTCGTCATTCTCATCATTGCACGAGGCCCAGATTGCGACGATCCAGGTGAACAACGTCAGGATGATCATGGCAATGACCGGGTACATAGAATGTCCTTTGGGCATTGGGCAACTGGTTGCGAGGTAGGCGCGCGACGCGACATCTTGCGCAAGTCGCAGGGAACGATTTTCGGCCATGAGACATAAAAATGGGTCCAGGGCCGGCCCATAGCGTATCGAGGTACAGGTTTGCTCCGTCGCAGAGGTCAGTTGACGTGGGTAGACGCGCTCGTCCGTATAACCGGGCTAGATCGTGAGGAAGAGATTGAGCGAGGACGAGGCCACACTTGGCCTCGCCGCACCGTTGGATCTGTGCTCCGCGGAGGACCATGGCCACCACCTGCAGAAAGAAAAGGCGGTTGAGGATAACCCATGCAGTCTACGCCCCATGGCGAAACCGGTCAACGCGTCCAACTACCTAGAGCGCGGCGAGAAGCTGTTGCCGCCGCCACCATGTTGTCCTGATTTATTATGAAAGGGGGGAATGTCTATCTTGTCGATTGGCTATCCAACCAAACGCGATCCGTTTCTTATCCTTCCCAGCGCTGGAGAAATTGGGAAACATGATGGAGCGGCACGAAATGTAGTGGCCCCAGAACCAGAAACTCACATCTTCATCGGCATCTTCCTCCTCCCGGTCCAGAGACCGTCCTCTTCCTTTGCGGGCACTACCGATGATGAACGTCTTGGAAGAGATACTCCGAGAGTTCGGCTATCCAGAGGAGTGCATGACTCTGGCTTAATCAGCATCTCCGTTACAGCATCACTGTCTGAGCCATGATGTGAGAGGGGACCGGATCGTCATTGAATCACGTGTGCATTTCGACAAAGCTAGGCGGTGCACGAACAGCGGCAGCCACATGTCCTCATCCTCATGTGGAGCTGTGTGCGTAATTAGGGGACCTGATACGGTCATCCGCGAACCTTACTCCACCCTTTGTCGGCATGGATCTCTTTGTCCGGATTCAGGCGCTTCGCCTTCTCAAGCAGCGCCTCTCTTGGCTCCGGGTATGAGGGGTCCGGCACGCAGCAATCGTCAACCGGGCAGACCGATGCACATTGCGGTTCGTCAAAATGGCCGACACATTCAGTACAGCGGTCGTGGGTAATGACATAGATGCTGTCTCCGATCCCAAGCCATCCAGTGACATGGTTTCCCTTGGCCTCCGCATCGCTGCGGGTCTCGAAGATGGCTTCATTGGGACATTCCGGGAGACAGGCACCGCACGAAATACATTCTTTGGTGATCAATAGGGCCATAGCAGAATCTCCTTCTGGCTGATGCTTACCGCACTACCTGTCTGTATCGATCCCGTTACTATTCACGTCGTCAGACTCGAAAGAAGTTTTGATGTCCAAGTCTGTACGCTCGGATCCCTTGAACGTGTGTGCTGACATGAAGCGCGTCTTGCGCGACATGCCTGCCCGTCCGGTCATCGGCTCACGCCGCAGGGTGCCCACATAGCCCAGTGCCCGGGCAGAATACTCCGAGTCATCGACTGCAATGACAGTTAGTGAGCGGATGCTGTGCCCGTGAGGAACTGTTGTGGTGAGATGTTGCGGCATCATACGTCACAGACTTTTGAGGGTGAACGGTGGAATTCCACGACCACCGGAAACACGAGTGAGGCAAAGTCCCAGTAGCGCATGCGGATCGCATCGGAATGGGTCCCGGCGTGGAAGACGATTTCCTCGTCTTCCGTGAGCGATTGATCGACGTACACAGGGAGTCCATAGAGGTTGCCGAACGGCGGCATCGCGCCCAACTCGCAGTCGGGAAACAGGCCCTTGATCTCCGCCTCGGTCGCGAGCTGCAGCTGGTGGGTTGCGAAGACAGTCCTCAAGCGATGGAGATCCACATACCAACTTGCCGGCAGCACGGTCATCATGAACCGCTCCCGTAGCTTCACGATCACGACCTTCGCCATTTCTTTCTCCGGGGTGTGGAGCCTGTGGGCGATCTTTACAGCGCGAAACACTTCCGGGTGGGACAACACATCATAATGAACATGTTCATGGTCAAGATAGGCTTTGAGTGTTTGCGAAATAGACATGGCTATACCCTCCTGCGGTGGCCGACCCCACGACGGAGGTCGCTGCCAAAGGTGAAGGAGACAGAACACGGCTTGGTGATGAGATGGTTGTGGCGGGAATGTGTCTCATGATCAAGGCTCCACTGTGATCATGGTGGCTCACTTGACAGGTCCAGTATACGTTGTTTGCAACGTCCAGGTCTTGAGGGAAAGAGTCACATGCAAAATAACGAGGAAGGAGGCGGCTAGAGTCGATCAGGACAGTCAGAGGTGTGGCCATCGACGTCGACGTATCGCATCGTCCGCCTGGCGCGTCGGCTGCTGAGGACCCTTGACATTACCTGTCTGGAAGAGTTGGATAGAGGGCAGCAGCACCTCCATTGCAGCATCGGGCAGTACTCACCTGTGTACCATGAGGAAGCGGGTCAGTCTTCAACGCTCGATCACGCTCTCAGTCCTCTCCATCGGTTTGCTCTATGGCGCATTTGGCTTGGCCTATGCGTATTGGCAGACGAAACATTCCTTCCACGCGGCCATCGGTCTCGGGTTTCAGGAACTTGCCCGCCAGAGTGCGGATAAAGTCGGGTTGATCCTGGACAGGGAAATTGAGTGGGTAGAACGGCTCAGCTCCCTGCCGGAGGTCCGTGAAGCAGTCCGAGAAGGCACCAGGCTGACATTCAAGCAGCCGGCCCTTCGGCGCTGGAAGGAGTCGCAACGACCGTATTTCCGATCACTGGTGATTCTCGATCGCCAAGGTCGTTCAGTTGGCGGAGCGACCAGCGAAACCACCAGAGCCTATTACAAGAGGCAACCCTGGTGGCCAGTCCTCTTCGAACAGCGCCGATCATGGGTGGGGGAGTTGCATCTTGACGAAATGGGGCATGGGCATTTGGAGGTCGCCGTGCCGATCGTCGACGAGGCTGACTCTGTGTTGGGCGCATTAAAGACGGTGATCGAGAGAGACCAGCTCTTGACCTCTGTCCTTCGAAGTAGGATCGGCGATACCGGTCATGTCATGCTGGTCGGGCCCCAAGGAACAGTGTTGGCCTGTCCCCTCCTTTCGCCCGGACAACATACGGCTCTCATGGGACAGCTGAGAGATACAGCTGCCTGGATGGAAGTCCAAGACGATGCCCATGGTCAAGGAGGCGGGATTATCGGGTTCGCATCCGTGGCGCTCCGACCAGGCATCGTCCAAACGGAAATGTGGTCCATTCTCGTTCGCCAAGACCCCAACGAAACCTATGCGCCGTTGCGTCTGCTCATGTGGAAGCTCGCGGCGTTCGGCATACTGGCCATCGCCGTGGTCGCCTGCTCCGATGGCGCCTCGGTCGCCGCATTGTGCAGCCAATCAATGCGCTGGTCGAGCGAGTGCAGCTTCTGGGACAGCAGGGCGGCTCGAAGCCGATGATGGCCACGCAGTCTGCAGGCATAGTGGAGATCGATACCTTGGCCGCAAGTTTCGATGCATTAGCGGAACGGCTGAAGCGTGCGTCACGGGAGCGGGGACAGTATGTATCCGAACTCGAACGAGCGAACCAGGAACTGGCGATCTCCGAAACGCACTATCGGATGTTGTGGGACCATTCGACGGATACCAACTTGCTCGTCAACGAGGAGGGAGTCATTCAGGATGTCAATCGTCGAGGCGAGATTAAACTATGGACACCTGCCGATCGTCTGATCGGCACGAAGGTGGAGGACCTGTTTCGCAAGGAGGACCGTGCCCGATTGTGCCGATTGTTGGAAGCGGTCATTGTCAGCAGGAAAGAAGAGCCTGCGGGCGAGATGCGGGTGCCCTCACCGGCTGAAGGCACGTTCATCATGGAAGTTGACCTCGTGCCGGTCGAGAATGCCGGATCGCAGGTCTCCGTGATGGTACAGCTGAGCGACCTCACCGAAAAAAAACGTCTCGAAGAGCAATTGATCCGTTCGGAGCGCCTGGCCTCGCTCAGCCAGTTTGCCTCGATGTTTGCCCACGATATCCGCAATCCGTTGGTGGGGATCAAGAAGACGCTGGAGTTGCTTGGACAGGACGAAGGATCGCAGCCGAATGCGCAGCGACAATGGTGGGATGACATGCGCTTCACGATCGACCTGTTGCTGGGCATGATCAACGACATGCTGGATGTGTACCAAGAAAGCTACTCCGGGCTGCCACTCCTGACGTCGACGGTGTCGATTAATGCGCTGGTCGCCGACGTGGTGCAGCTGTTCCGAACCGAAGCTGCCGCGAAGCAAATGGCTTTTCATCTCGAGATGCCGGAGCATGATGTCGCGATTACAGCCGATGGCCGTCGCCTGCTACGGGTGCTCATCAATCTCGTCCACAACGCACTCAAGTTTTCTCCACAAGGAGGAACGATTACGGTGACGGTTCGAGCGGGGGCACGAGGATGTATGGGCCGCGAATCGCATCGCACGCCGTCCTTCCAGGCCACCATTCAGGTTGCGGACGAAGGCCCCGGCATCGCGACTGAAGATCTTCCTCATGTATTCGAGATGTTTTTCAAGAAGAAAGATCCCGGAGACATTCGGATTGGACGAGGGTTGGGGTTGCACTTCTGCCGACTCGTGGTGGAGGCCCATCGGGGGAGGATTCTGGCGGAGAATCGTTCGTCTGGCGGCGCGGTCTTTTCCGTCGAACTGCCGCTGAATCAGGAGGCCTATGCCGGCCACATTGCTGATTGCCGAGGATCAACGGCTCTTTAGGCAAAGCCTTCGGCTGCTGCTCGAACGCGAACCGGACCTGCGGGTGGTCGGGGAAGCGACCGATGGACGCGAGGCGTTCGATCTGGCGATGACAACCAAACCCGATATGATCCTGATGGACGTGGATATGCCGAGACTCGACGGGGTCACGGCCACGCGCCTGATCAGAGGCTGCCTCCCCGACGTGAAGGTCTTGATGTTGTCCGTCCACGATGAAGATGCGAGAATTGTGGCAGCGGTTCAGGCCGGCGCCTGCGGCTATATTCTGAAAGATGCCGACCATGCCGAGTTTCTTCGCATCATTAGAGCTACCTATCGGGGTGAACGAGTGCATTCCCCCTTCATGCCGGACGGCTTTGCCAAGAACGTGGTTTCCGCTCTGCAAGAGGCAGGGAGCGGGACTGCCGACGGCCTCACAGTGCTGACTGAGCGGGAGCGGGAGATTCTGGCTTGTGCCGCGTCCGGGCGTGGCAATAAAGACATCGCCGATCAGTTGTGCGTCTCTGCCGATACCGTGAAAACTCACCTCCACCACATCTATCGCAAACTCGGCGTCGCCGGCCGGGTCGAAGCGATCCTGATCTATCTCAATAGCAAGTAACTCAGCCCGTATTATTCATGAAGCTTCTACTGCAAGCGTGGATACGCGGCTGTGACGGGCAGTCTCGCCGTTCAGCCCTTCGACATACTGCACGAGTATGCCTCAGGGCTTCACGCCTCCGAGTGCCCGTCTCGCTTCGCGTCTGCACGCTTTCGCGACGAACCTTCATGAATAATGCGGCCTAGGCGCTTCTTCCAATCCATCACCTGAACGGTGTACGCAAAAACGATCCTTTGGGTAATGGTCGTCCGTGGACGTATTGCGTACGATACCCGCTATCGTTCAGATGCAGACATGCACTTCAGCCGACATGGGCGTTCCATTCGTTGATGTGAGGAGGTGGTGGCTATGAGGGCTCGGTGGTCATGAGAGGGTGTTCCTGGTCATGTTGGTTCAACCGATTCGGAGGGTCCGGAGGAGTTGAGGCCAACCACGCGAAGGAGCAGCAGGGTGTGGGGAAAGGGAGGCATTTATGAGGCGGAAAATGCTGATTGCGATGACCGTTGCTTTGGCGGTGTGCCTGTGGACCGGGGGTTCAGCTCTGGCCGCCGGAACCTGGGCTGATGAAATCGTGACCGCCACTACGTTCTATAAGGCGAATTATCCCACCGGCAATTGGAGTCCCTACTTTGAAGAGCTCACCAAGGTCAAGGACGGGATGGGCCGAGGGGACGAGCAGATCGTGAAGGTCGAGATGGATCAGTTCCTGAAGATGCTGCTCGGGCGCGCACACGGTATCAATGACGTTGCAGCGGACGAGTTGTATAACTTTGCGCTCGCCGTTAGGCAGAGCGAACCGTCAACTCCAGAGGTGTCCTTCGATCTGGAGATCGGGACCGAGAGACCGATGAGTGTGCCGGATCACATGATCAATACGCCGTACGAGGGTGGCCGTGCATGCCAGCTCGAAGGCTGCGATTACTGGCAGGACGACGCGTTCGACCCAGGCGCTTCCTGAGGCGGAAGATGTTACCGGCCCACAGATTTCTGAATAGGAAATTTGGGAAATGAGACAGACCGGCCCTGAGGTCATTCGAGTGAATGAAGTAAAGGAGGCTTCCATGAAAGCGTTGCTCACGACCATCGTCGCGGTTTCCTGTGCGCTTGCCCTGTTCGTCGGGGGGGTCGCATTGGCTCAAACGATCTGGGTCGATGAACTCGCCAGTTCGGTGAATTTCTATAAAACCAATTATCCCAACTCCAATTGGGACCCGTATCTCAGTGAACTGATTCTTGTTAAGGAAGCGCTGATACGGGGCGATCAGAGAGTAGTCCGGGCGGAAATGGGAAAATGGTTCAAGATGCTCCGAAACCGGGACTACGGGATTCACGATGTGGCGGCCGATGAGCTCTTCAACTTCGGGCTGATGGTGACTCCCATCCAGGAATTCAATATTTCCGTCCCGGCTCCCGCGGGAGGTGGGCTCTAGAAAAACCGGTCAGGACCTTCGAGCGGGCAGTGGCCGGTTGTCGTTGACGAGAAGGGAATAGGCCGAGGCGGCTCGCCTGAGGCATCAATTTTTCAGGGAGGAGGTGACGTGATGAGGATCAGTCGTCACAGCGTGGCGTTGGCATGCAGCATGATGCTGGTCGTGCCTATTTCCTCTGTCGTCGTCGCGCAAGCCGGTGAAGTGATGATGGGGGCTCATCGTGGTTTCAGCGGAGTTATCTCGAAGATCGAGTCCGGCATGCTGTTCGTCAAAACGCCGGATAATCTACAGATGCGTACGATCAGCCCTAACAAAGCCGATCGAGTGGGGTTGCATGAGGCCAAGAAGGGAGATACCGTCCTCATGATGGTGGACTCGGGAAACGTCTTGCTGGATGTCACCAAGGCAGGACAGGCGTTCGCCGACCATCGCATGATTGTCGGGACGCTCCACTACGCCGATCCCTATTGGAACGAGATTCAGATTTCGACGCCAGAGGGATTCGAACGTTTCGACGTGGATGCGCTCGCCGGCAGTAAACTCTCCGTGATTCAGGACGGGGCTTCCGTTATGGTCGAGCTTGACGCCGACAATGTCATGATCGACATCCATCGGTCCCGGTGAGAGAGGCAACCCGTCGCATCTTGACTTCACGTCTGAGGGAACATACCATTTCTGTGTGCGGTCCCTTATCTCAACATTGTGGATAAGGGACCGCAGCACACGAGTATTTCCACCATGTGTACGCAGCAGGGCCGACGTTATGACTAGTCGCCTGCGGTGGGTGATCGTACCAGTTCTGGTCTTTACCCTGGCCGGTTGGGCAGGCGGCGAACGGGCCTGTGCAAAGGATCGTCAGCCGGAACTAGGCGCTCCCCTTCACACCATCCTTGAAGTTGAGACGACCGCTCGCCTCATCGCGATCCTGCTGGATTCCGGCCGAAACGTGATCAACGAGAACCAAGGCATATCCGATGATCGTGGGACAGCAGAACCACGTTTGACTCCAGAGGTGTTTGAACGGCAATTACTGGACATCTTTCACAGCCGCTCGGGTATCGATCTGCGAGATCTTGAGGCGGCGCGAATTCCCGCTGGAGCGAAGAAGTTACTCAAAGAACTGGTCTTGGTCAGCAAGCAGGTAGTCGTGGAGATCCAACTCGAGAGCAATCGACCAGGTAGCGGACTCAAATTTATTCCGGCGATTTTTGGCGCGCGAGTGGCCACCAGATTCACTGAACAGACACACGTGCGGCTGAAACAAACTGCGCTGGCGCCTCGCAATCCCCTCAACGCGCCGGATCCTATTGAACGAACGGCGTTGGAGGAGTTTGCCGATCCCTCGTACCCCCGTGAGAGAGTGATCAGCGAAGTCACAACGAAGAGCGGGTCGTTGCGCCTGATGTTCCCGCTCTATACGACCAGGAAATGCCTGGCATGTCACGGCGATCCACAAGGGGAACTGGACCGGACCAGCTATCCCCGGGAGGGACTCAGTCTCGGGCAAAATGCCGGTGCGATTAGTGTGATGATCCCGATTCAACCATGAGACGAATAGCTTGTTTTCTATGGGTGATGATCGTCGTCGCCGGCCCCGGTGTCCTCTGGGCGTTCGAGCGACTAGACGCACCAGCCGCGAAGCCGGCGGGGAGCGGGGTCATTGTTCATAGCGACGGCTATATCCTGACGGCCCACCACGTGGTCTCCAATGCGAAGCGGATCTTCGTCGTGACCGCGGGGGAATTTCGCGCTCCGGCGATCCTCATCAGCACCGATGTAGACCATGATCTCGCTCTGCTCAAGATTGAAACGGTGGGATTGACGGAAGCCTCCATCGGCTATGCTGGTGCGGTCCGCCTCGATCAGGAAATCATCACTGTCGGATTTCCGTTCGGCCTCCGGGAAGTATCTGTGACCCGCGGTCGGATTGCGGCGGTGCGGATGAAGGGCGTCCAGCGGGTCTTTCAAGTGGACGCGGCCATCAACCCCGGCAACAGCGGAGGGCCCATTTTCAATCGACGCGGAGAGGTGGTCGGTATGCTGACCACTAAATTCAGCCATCCATCCGGTATCGTGCCTGAAGGGATGTCCTTTGGGGTGCCGATCTCCTATGCCACGCCTCTCCTCGCGAATATCCCGGATTTCGACTTTACGATGATCGGTAGAGGGAAGAAGGATGTGAAGGGAGGCGGTGAGAGCAAAGGCCTCGCTCAAGAAGTCGTCCGGACCACCGTGCGCATCGAGACGGTCAGGAATACGGACATTGCCTTGATGCCACCGGCTGCGGCTCAGGTGCCCGGATCCTCGTCGAAGAGCGGCCCACCGGCGGGCGGTTCGCCGCGCCTCCAGCCGAGTCCGGTGCGGGAACAAGCGCCGAGTGGACAGGACGAGGAGGCGATCGTGCGGGTGAATGAGCAACTCCGGGCTGCACAGGAAGATGAATTGAAAAAGCTGGCCCAGCGCGGCATCGCTCAACCGGCGGGGATGGTGGTGATTCCAGCCGGGGAGTTTTTGATGGGTGCGGAGGATGGGCTGCAGGATGCTCGTCCCATACACCCCGTGTATCTCAGCTCCTACTGGTTGGACAAATACGAGGTGACGAACGCGCTGTACCGGCAGTGCGTGGAAGGAGGGGGCTGCACGATGCCCAAAGATCGCCAGGCGTTTGATGACCCTCAGCGCGTGCAGCATCCCGTGACCAACATTACGTGGAACCAGGCTCGATCCGTGTGCCAGTGGCAAGGGAAGCGATTGCCGACAGAAGCCGAATGGGAAAAGGCGGCGCGCGGAACGGATGGCCGCCGCTACCCCTGGGGCAACGACAGAGAAGTCGTGAAAATCCCTGTGCGAAACGGAGAATTTAAAGCCGGCAGCAGCGGAACTGAGCTGGTTGGGCGCCAGGCGGCGACGGCGTCGCCCTATGGGGTGTTCGACCTGATCGGCAGTGTGTCCCAGTGGGTGAAAGATTGGTACGCGGAAGATTTCTACCAGGCTTCTCCTGCCCGCGATCCGCAGGGACCGCTGCGTGGTTCCTTCCGCGTATTGCGGGGCGGGGAATGGAATGAGAAACCGCCGGATCTGCGGGCCAGCTACCGGGGGTGGGATGAAGTGACCTACTGGGGGCCGACGCTCGGCGTGCGCTGCGCGAATGACGTGCCCTGATCTTGTGCTCTCCTTCCTCTGTCCGCGCACACCTCCTCCCGAGCAGTCCTGAAATAGTAGAAGGTCTCATGTAGTTCTCATAGCCGCCCTGTCGTGACGGAGCTGGTGGTGTCGGTCACCTGTTTCGAAGTGTAAGTATGACGGCGAAGGACACGGTCGCGCAGAAGCTCAAGTAGAAGGCGGGCGCCAGGATGTTGCCGCTCCATTCGATGAGGACTGTGGCAATCAGTGGGGCCGTGCCGCCGAACAAGGCCGCTCCGATGTTGTAGCCGACCGAGAGGCCTGTATAGCGTTGCGGAGCGGGGAAGAGATCGGCGATTGCGGCAAAGAATGGTCCCATGTAGGAGGCAACCAGCAGGGTGAGGAGGACTAGCGCCGCGATCATGGAGGGCAGGTCATTGCTCGTGAGCCAGAGAAAGGAGGGGTAGGACAGGAGCGCAAGTCCCGCGGCTCCCGTCATCAGCAGGGGCGTCTGTCCGATTCGATCCGACCAGGCGCCAAATAGAGGAATCGACAGGGCCAGGAGCGTCATGCAAGCCGTGTTGAGGGACAGTACGGTCCCGAGAGGGATGGTCGTGACCGTCACGAGGTAGGTCGTCAGATAGATGTACAAGAGATAAAATGCGACGCCGTGCAGCCATACTAGGCCGATGATCTTGGCGACGGCGACTCGATGCGAGCGGAACACGTCGCGGACAGGGGTTGCTGAGAGTCCTCCTGCCAGGCGAATGGATTCGAAGGCCGGCGACTCCGGAACGCTGGTTCGCACATACCATCCTGCCACGGCGATGAAGCCGCCCATCACGAACGGAATTCGCCAACCCCATTGATAGAGCGCCTCCTCCGTGAGGCTCGACGCGATCAGTGCACCCACGCCGGATCCCAAGAGCGCCCCGATCTGAGCGCTGAAGCCGGCCCAACTCCCGACATAGCCGCGTTGCGAAGCTGCCGCATGTTCGACGAGAAAGGTGGCGGATCCGGTGAATTCTCCGCCGACCGACAATCCCTGGAGAAACCGGCAGAGCGTCAGGGCGATGGGGGCAAGCGCCCCGATGGCTTCGTAGGTCGGCAACAGCCCCACCAGACAGGTCGGGACGGCCATGAGGAGGATCGACCAAGCCAAGGCATTGCGTCGTCCCAGCGTATCGCCCCAATAACCGAACAGCATGGCTCCAAGGGGCCGTGCGAGAAATCCGACGGCAAAGACTCCGAAGGCGGAGATCAGCGACAGCGAGCGAGAATCGGACGGGAAGAACAGGGAGGCCAGCACCGGTGCGAAGTAGCCATAGAGCGCGAAGTCATACCATTCGAGCACATTGCCGACCGCTCCCGCGAGGAGCGTTCGCTTCATCGCTGGCGTTGTGGACAGGCTCATAGGGGGTCGACGTCCCTGGTGTTGTATCTACGCGTGATTTAGCCTGCGATAGAGTGGCTCAACAATACAAGACTTTTATCGGTGTGTAAGCCATCAGGGGATCAGCCGAGAACACCGGGTGGACTTCTCTCCATCCTGAGGCCGTCTTACACAGAAATCCTTCTATCTCCTCGTCGGGCATGTTGATTCTTCTGTGCACGAGACGTAGCCTAGGCCCGCGATGCGGCGCGAGATGTTTTCCTTCGTTGAGGAGAGTTGTCTATGGGACACAAAATGAAATGGTCACGGCTTGTGCTTGTGGTGGGGCTCGGGGTGCTCGATGGGTGCGCCGGGCAGAGTTCGGTTGCGACCGCTGTGGGCTCCACAAAAGATTGTGCTGAGATGCTGGTGCAACGGGATATTCAGAAAGTTGCGACGATACGAGAGCGGCGATTCCTAGGAAAGGTTCCAGATACCACGGCGCGTTGTCTTGGAGGGACGCAGGCCGAACGTCTCCGCGAAGGGCCTTGGCTGGATTGGCCCAACTATTGGGCCTCCGGCGATATCACCTCACGAGCCCCTGCGCGCTTGCTCGCGCATGCCAAGGTGGTGGGCCCCAACGCGCATGGGATCAACGGTGCGCTCTACGATCTGGAGGTGCAACGAATCGAACTCATTACATTCAACCTCTTTGACAATAATGGGACCTACGAGGCCTACGTCACCGGGCGCGATGGCGCGGCAGGGCCGGTGCTCAAGACCTGGCCGGAGCTGCGATTGCCGCAAAGCCATCCCGACTATACAGCCGTCGGCGGCGACCAGCAGCAGGTTTGCCGGGGAGCGTTGATTCGCTTTCGCAACCTGAATGGCATGTGCAACGACATTCGCAATCCACTGATGGGATCGACGCATCAATTATTCGCGCGGAACGTGCCGTTCGACACGACGTTTCCCGATGTGGGCCTGACCGAAATTTCCAGGAATCGCCATGGGGATCGCCTGGGGCTCTTGAAGCCGGACCCCCAGGTCATCAGCCGGACATTATTTACGCGCCGGCAACCGCAGCCCGATCGATGCCGCGAGGGTTATGGCCTTCCGGGCGGCGCGAAGGAGGCCGAGTGCATGTACGAGAAAGCCCCATTCTTCAATGTGCTGGC
>JBDSKU010000260.1:0-11213 GCA_039916745.1 Nitrospiraceae bacterium | reverse complement strand
TCACTCGCTGCGGCCTCGCTGGGCGGTCATTTTGAACAGCCTGCGCAAGTGTTATCCTACTGTGCTACATGTACCAACTATGGAAATTTCGCGGGCACTACAACTATCTCCAGGTCTGCTAGTCCGCCCATCATTTACGGAGCGCAATAATCGGTATGCATGCCATATGGTGGAATCCTCAATCTAATGCCCTGCTGGGCAGTCTTGTCGTGGCGGCAGGTGCCTGGCTGGCGTGGGACTCATTCTCACTCTGGGGCATTGTGCTCGTCGCAGGGGCTGTCGCAGGATTTCTCCTCTGGCAGGGGCGGACAATTGGGCTGATCTGGGCCTGGACCACCTTATTGATTGGCTTGGAGAGCCTGGCCTGGCCCATTGTCACGATGGTTCAGGTCCGGTCGGTCACGACAGAGCCGACCGACGATCAGATGGGAACGATTCTCTCGGCTGTGCTGACGGGCCTCTTTTCGGCAATCTTTTGGATCACCTTTTCTTATGGGCTTTTCAAGCGAATCGGTCAACCTCTCGTCGTCTCATCAACCGATGTACCCATCAGCGATCCATCTGCATCGCACGTAGAGCTGCCTCAGCAGAACAAGATCGCGCCTAGCACATCTCGATCGGATCGACGTCGACGTCGAACTTGATGGCCCGGCGCTGATACGTCCGCTCCAGTTCCCTGACCGTGGTCCGTACCGCGTCGAGGCCCGCTTCCCGTTCCAGCGATTTCACGAGAATCTGCCATCGATACCGTTCCCGGAGTTTCGCCACCGCCGAGGGGACTGGCCCCAGCACTGTGAGACGGTCGAGACGACCAATCGGTTGAACTGCTGAAGGGGCCTTGGTTGCGGTTGTCGGTTTCACCACGGAAGATGACGCGTAAGCGGTCAGTCGGGCCGCCCATGTTGCGGCCGCGATCCGTACGATATTCTCGTCGCTTCCCGATACGAGGAGGGCAATAAGATAGACCGCCGGCGGATAGCCCAATGCCGTCCTATGGGACAGCTCTTCCGATACAAAAACGGATTCGTCGTTCTGGACCACAGCCTGAATTGCATGATGAGAGGAGAGAGCGGTCTGGATGATAACCTGGCCACCGGCTCCTGCTGAGGCGGCGAGGCTGACGGCATCGAGGAGTGTATGGTAGGTGCGTTCGGCGGATCGGAAATCCGGCACATTGAGTCCTGCGTCTGCCTGCACAATTCCCACGAGACCCATGGTTGGGAGAGGCCCGCGCCGTAGCAGCAATTGTGTTCCGACGATAATATCCCATTCTCCTTGTTCGACCCTGCGCCAGAGGGTCTCGGCTTGAGCCGGTTTTTTCATGGTATCTCCGTCGAGCCGAAGCACGGTCGCGCGGGGAAATAGTCGCTTCGCATCCTCCTCCACCCGTTCCGTACCCTCCCCGATCGACTGCATGCGAGGGCCGGAACAAGTGCCGCAGGTCTCGGGGATGGGCGCCACGGCTCCGCAGTAGGAGCAGTGCAGGCGGCCCGCCTGCCGGGAATACATCAGTGCAACACGACAGGTAGGACAACGGGGAACCTGGCCGCAGTCACGACAGACGAGGGCGCCGGCATAACCCTTCCGGTTGAGAAACAACAGGACACCGGCCTTACGACCGATCGTCTGCTCGATCGCTCGAACGAGTGGCTGGCTCAGCACCGTGCCATAACCATGATCGCGTAAATCAACGATCTGCACGCTCGGTCTCGCATCAGGCGGTAGAAGCTTGCGAGTCGCGATGCCGCGTTGTTCCACTGCTGCTCTGGTCTCAAGGCTGGGATGGGAAGAGCTCAGAACCAGCAAGGCTTGCTCAGTCTGTGCTCTCAACCAGGCCACGTCCCGTGCATGGTAATGTGGCTCCTGTTCCTCTTTAAATGCCGCATCTTCTTCGCCTTCGACCCAGATCACTCCGATGGTGGTCAATGGGAGAAAGATGGCTGAACGGGTTCCCACGATGACTCGAGCGACCTTCCGCTGAATCTGATTCCACAGCGCGGCTTTGGCTTGGTCTGAAAGACCGCTATGGACACAGACCGGGGAGATGCCCTTCCCGTCATCACGAATCAAGTTTGCAATCCATCGGGCCCGCTCTGCTTCGCCTACGAGGATGAGGAAGGTTCGTTCACGGTTGAGTACGAGGCGAACGGTCTGCTGTAACAGGCTGAATCGATCGGCCCAGGGAGCCTGGACCAGAACCCGAGAAGTTTCTTGGCTTTTCAGCGCTTGGAACAGCGGCGCGGCCCAAGGCATGACCGGGTTAGGAAACTGTGGCCTGGTGATATTGAAAGAAGTTTGCCCTGCCTGAATGGAAAGTTGGGTGAGAGGTGACGTCGCAGCAGATGACCGATCTTGGACCTCCACCACCCATCCGCGAGCCGTGAAATCTTCTAAGAGATCAACCGTCACAGGACTGCGGGACGGCCGACGAAGTGCGATCGATTGTTTCCCCAGCTTCGTGAGCAATGCCCGTGCCTTTGCCGAGCAGGGTTCGCGGGCCGCACGAGCAGCCCTCCCTCGTTCCGTCAGTTCGTAGTAGCTGATCTGCGCTCGGGGTGTGGACGCCGGAGGCAGCACCAACCTGAGGCATTGTCCCCATGGCGCGACATATTGTTCGGCTACCTGCCGTGAAAGCTCGAATAGGTTGGAGGACACATCTGTTGCGGCCCCCGCCGGGAGCAAC
Source organism: Nitrospiraceae bacterium (assembly GCA_039916745.1). Taxonomy (GTDB): domain Bacteria; phylum Nitrospirota; class Nitrospiria; order Nitrospirales; family Nitrospiraceae; genus Palsa-1315. The sequence continues at coordinate 8,530 of JBDSKU010000260.1, read as the reverse complement.
GAGTGAATGTCCTTGAGGCGTGCCTGATCGAGACTATAGGGCAGAACAGGGAAGAGGGCGATCACCGCGCCTTGGAGCATCGATCGTCCGAAGGGTACAAGTACGAGATGTCCAACGCGCAATGTGGGACGGAGTGATAATGGCACGCGATAGGTGAATGGACCTGCCAGATGCCGAGGCACAATGACATCTGCGAAAAGGGCCTCAGGCGCTATGGGTGGCGGGGGCACTTGTGTGGAAATCATGCGGCATTGTAGCAGCACAGGAAAAGTGGGAACAACGAGAGCAACGGCAAGGTATGGAGGGGATACGGGAGAGGGTTGGCATTGAATCGTCAACCCTCTCCTGCATTTTTCCCGGAGCTTATTGTCGTGGCGCGGCCGGAGCAGCAGGGGTCTGATCTGAATGGCTCTGGTCAACCGATGCCGGAATGGTTTCCATTGCAGGATCTGCAGGGACAGATGAGGGGGTTGCCAGAGACGGATTTGTTGAAGCCGCTGGGACCGTGGAGTCCATTGAAGAGATCGGAGTCCCGTCTTCCGCTGAACTGAGGCGGGACATATTGTAGCCGTTCTCACCAGTTTCGACGGGCTTTGTCGATGCTGCAGACGGGCCTTTCACTGAATCGGGTGAATAGAGCACGATGTCCACGCGGCGGTTTTTCTGCCTGCCCGGTTCTGTGGCATTGCTGGCCAGCGGCTTGGTATCGCCATAGCCGACCGACGACAGTTTCGCCGAATCGATGCCACCCTTTTCGGTCAAGTAGCGAAGGACGATACCGGCTCGAGCTTTCGACAAGTCCCAATTCGTCTGGTACAGCGACTTGAGCGAGGGGCCGATTTCCCGGTTATCCGCATGGCCTTCGATGCGAATCTGCCGATCGCCGGCGGTGGTTTTAAGATGAGCGATCAGCTCATCGAGTACCTGATAACCTTCGGTCTTGATCGTGGCTTCGCCCGACTCAAACCGAAGTTGCTTCATGAGATCGCCAAGACTGATTCTGGTTTCTCGGGCAGCATTCTGGACTTGGAACCTGCTTGGGGAGGGAGCGACAGTAGAGGAAATATCCAGAGACTGCTGGGACGATTGGGAGATTGGCAGGATCTCAGGCGTACGAACTTTCATGCGGAAGCGATCGCCTTTGAGAACGCGGGAAATCGATTTGGTGATCAGCGCCGTGGCTGTTCGGCCTTCGGTAGATAGGATCTTCAATTCTCCCACGACCCGTTGAGGAAGGTTCCCTCCTGACCGCATGACGTCCATTCGATCCCCAGCTCTGATCCCGTCTTCCCGTCCTCGATCCAGATAGACGACATTTCTTTGTGCCACCATGTTCATGAGGCCCATGTTGGACTGGAACTCTACAATCCGCCCCTCTACATCACCGCTGGAAGGTTGATCAGCCGCCGCTCCCTCCTCAGTCGGAAGCACAAACTTCATCGCGGGGTCGCCAGGCGATATTGCTGCGTACGCGTGGACGACCGTAACCGTGGTCAGGCCTTTGTCTGCTTGACTGACCTGAACCACCGCGAGGCGATTGACCAAATATCCCAGATATTGGCCGGTGCTGGGATGGAAGACTTTGCGTGCTCGCTTATAGATCGTAAAAAGATCCCCAGGTGCGACATCGCCGGGATTCTTCAGCCGGAGGTAGAGGACATCCCGGCTACCCAAAATCATGTGATCTCCGGTAGTCTGATTGTCGCCGGTGATCACGTTCACGAATCCATCTTGGGGAGTCGATCGCTGAATGGATCCAGAAGAATAGGCCAAGGCCTGCTCTCCATATCGGATCGAGGTGAGATCGTCAGCTGCCCAGCCCAAAGGAGGAAGTGGTATGGCCAGGGTCCAGACCATGAGAGAAACGGCACATTTCATTGAATAGTGAGCCATGGTGGTTGTCCTTCATGTAAGGCAAGTAGTGCTGTCAGAACCATAGCAAATAGTCTTGTATTGTCAAGAATATTGAGGCCTTGCCCTCGTTGACCCGCCAATTCACTCGATGTTAAGGTGATCTGTCGATAGCATTTTTCACATAGGGGGAACATTCATGGTGCCTGAGCTGCCTCCTGCCCACGACGCGCAACCTCAAGGTCGTTCCCGCATCGAAACCCAGATTCACCGACGCAAGAAAGCCAAGGCCTTCTCGGCTTTGGAACCAGAATGGGATCAAGTCGATCAGGTACCGCCATCTCACCTGCGCATGCCGTCTGGTCACATGGCTCCTACCCCGCCCAATAAAGCGAAGAACCCATCATAAATCGGCTACTGCAGCCTGAGAAACGTTCGTGAGTGTGACAGGGTCTTTGGTCGGGTATAGCCCAGCCAGCCAGCCGTATCAATCGTCTTCCCTTGGTTCCTTCTTGAGTCAGCGACAACAAGCATAGCCACGCAATAGAACCTAGGACTTTCGGGACGAGACCATAGGTCCTTTGGACGCTTGCTATCACCGCAATCCAGAGTCTAAGATCCCGTTCTCTTTTGTATCTCAAGGTGTTGAAAGGTCAGCCCTATGAGCGGTTTTGAGTTGCTTCTTGAGTACCTGACACGATACTTTCCGATTCTGCTGTTCACTTTCGTGGCGCTGGCGTTTGGCGTGGTGACGCTGATCCTCAGTTATCTTGTCCAACCGAAGTATCCAGAATCTGAAAAGCTCTCTACCTATGAGTGCGGATCGGAGCCGTTTTCTGATGCTCGGATGCCGTTTCCGGTTCGGTACTACATCTTCGCGATGCTCTTCGTGATTTTCGATATCGAGGTCATCTTTCTCTACCCATGGGCGGTGGTCTTCACCAAAATAGGGTTGATCGGGTTGATTGAAATGCTGGTCTTCATCGGGTTGTTCTTAGTGGCCTATGTCTATGCCTGGCGTAAGGGAGCCCTGGAATGGGACTAATTCAAATCGGTCGTCGCGATAAAGACGGCACCCCAGACATCGTGACCACAACGGTCGAAAAAGCGGTGAATTGGGCTCGCAAAGGCTCGCTCTGGCCTATGACGTTTGGTCTGGCCTGCTGCGCCATCGAAATGATCGCGGCGGTGTCGTCACGGTACGATATGGATCGTTATGGCGCTGGCGTCTTCCGGGCCTCACCTCGGCAGTCCGATCTCATGATCGTCGCCGGTACCGTCTGCCGACGAATGGCGCCGGTCATCCGGAAAATTTACGATCAGATGCCAGAACCGAAATATGTCATTGCGATGGGATCCTGTGCCACGTCAGGAAACATTTACGACAGTTATAGCGTCGTTCAGGGCGTCGATCGCTTTGTGCCGGTGGATATCTACGTGCCGGGTTGCCCTCCAACACCGGAGGCACTCTTTGACGGCATCCTCAAATTACAAGAACGGATCATGCTGAAACGCGTGTTCCTGACACAGCCGGATCAGGTCAAGCCCGGCCTTAAGATTTAGAGACAGGTCCCGATCAATGTCATTGCAGCAATTGGCGAGTCAATTACAGGATACCTTCCCCGCTGGCTTGGTGAAAGCCGTTGAGTGGCGTGGCGACCTCGCGGTGACCGTGCCACGGGACCGCCTCCATGAAGTCGCACAGTTTCTCCATGACGATCCGGCCATGGATTTCGATTACATCGTGCATGTGAGTTCGGTCGATTGGCCTGATGACGAAGAGCGATTTGAAGTTGTGTACGAGTTCTACTCGATTAAAAAGCGTCAGCGCATCCGGCTCAAGACTCGAGTGCCTGAATCGGATTGCATTGTGGATTCCTTGACGGATCTCTGGAAAGGTGCGGACTTCATGGAGCGTGAAGTCTACGACATGATGGGCATTCGCTTCCGGCACCATCCGGATCTTCGCCGGATCCTCATGCCAGACGATTACACCGAAGGGTATCCGTTACGCAAAGATTTTCCGTTACGTGGCAAAGGTTGGCGCGACACGTTCGAGTTCCTGGACGAAACGGCTCGGTAGGACAGACGATGGCCTTTGAAGATCAACGAACAACTGTCTATAAGGTCGACCCGGCCCATCCGGAAAGCGAGACCCTTCCGACCTTGCGCACGGAGGAACTCCTGCTCAATATGGGTCCCCAGCACCCCGCGACCCATGGAGTGCTAAAAGTGATCCTCGAGTTGGAGGGAGAACGCCTCGTGAAGTCTACTCCGGTGTTGGGGTTTCTGCACCGCGGAGTGGAAAAGCTCGCGGAAGACGGCACCTATCACCAATTTATTCCCCACACCGACCGGCTCGATTATGTTTGTGCGATGTACAATAATTTCGCTTACTGTCGCGCGGTCGAAAAACTCATGAATATCAACGTGCCGGATCGCGCAGAGTATCTGCGCACGATCGTGGCGGAGGTCCAACGGATCATCGGCCATCAGTTCTGGCTCGGGACCCAGGCGCTCGACATCGGGGCCATGACCGTCTTTTTCTATTGTTTTCGAGACCGGGAAATTCTCTTGGACTGGTTCGATGAACTCTGTGGCGCGCGCCTCACGACCAGTTGGTATCGCATTGGTGGTGTCGAGCGGGATTTGACCTCCTCGCTGCTCGACAAGTTGAGGCAGTTCCTGGATTACTTTCCGCCAAAAATTGACGAGTACGTGATCTTCCTCGAGACGAATCGGATTTGGGTCGCGCGGACGAAGGGTGTGGCGGTTATTTCAGCGGAAGACGCCGTCAGTTTCGGTCTCAGTGGTCCAACGCTCCGTGCCTCGGGCGTCGACTATGACCTTCGTAAGGCCGAGCCCTATTCGGCTTACCCCAAGTGTGAGTTCAGTGTGCCGCTTGGCAAGAACGGCGACACGTACGATCGGTACTGGATTCGCGTCCAGGAACTCTATGAAAGCGTGAAAATCGTTCGGCAATGCCTGGAGCAAATGCAGGACGGTCCCATTATGGCCGATGTGCCAAGCGTGACGTTGCCGCCGAAACAGCGAGTCTTCACGAATTTGGAATCCATGATCCAGCAATTCAAGCTCTTCTCTCAGGGTTTCGATGCCCCTCCGGGAGAGATTTACTGCGGGACTGAAGCGCATAAGGGCGAGTTGGGGTTCTATATCGTCAGCACAGGCGGCGGAAAACCCTACCGCTTGAAGATTCGCGCCCCTTCGTTTATTCACATGGGCGCATTCGACCATATGTCCAGAGGCTACATGATTGCCGATGTAATTACGCTCTTCGGGAGTTACGACATTGTGATGGGTGAGTGCGATCGATGAGAAGTGCTGAGTACTGAGGAAAGATTATGGGCTTGAAGCCAGCAACCAATCCAGAGGTAGAAGCCGTCGCGATCGAGCTGTTGATCGACGGGAAGACCGTGACTGCGAAGGACGGAGTTTCGCTCTACGACGTGATCTCAAGCACCGGCAAGATTATCCCGGCCATGTGTTACCACTATACCTTTGATCCCTTCGGCTCCTGCGGCATGTGTCTGGTTATGCAGGAAGGCAAGAAAGCACCTGTCCGTTCCTGCACTGCCAAAGCCGCCGCCGGCATGGTTATCAGAACCGAGGGCGACGATCTCTTCCAAGCCAGGAAGAAAGCGGTGGAGAAGCACCTCTCGGTTCATCCTCTCGATTGTCCGGTCTGCGATGCCGACGGCCATTGCGAATTGCAAGATATGGCTTTTCAGCATGGGGTCACGAACCTGGCCAACGCGAAACAGAAGTTTATTCCGGAAGATACCCGCAGTCCGGTGCTCGACTTTAATATGAACCGCTGCATCGCTTGTGCGGAGTGCATCAACGTGTGTAAAGACGTGTTGATGATCGATGCGCTCCAGTTCATGAAGAAGGGCGGATTCAATCAAGTCGTGCCGAAGGGCGACCTCGCGCTCTCCTGTGAGTTCTGCGGAGACTGCCTCGCCGTCTGTCCGGTCGGTGCCATTACGAATAAATTCTCCAAGTATTTGTACAAGCCGTGGCAGATGAAGAAAACCACCACGACCTGTAACTACTGTGGGGACGGCTGTCAAATGCACCTTGAGACCAAGGACGCTGAAGTCGTCCGCGTGACCTCGCCATTGTCATGGAAGAATAAATGGGGTGATCGTGCTGATACGGCCAAGGGGCACGGCGGGCTTTGCGTGCGAGGGCGTTTCGGGTTCGAGTACATCGATAGCGCCGCACGTCTCAAGCAACCGCTCCTCCGTAAAGGCAATCAGCTCGTCGAAGTTCCTTGGCTCGAAGCCATGCATCAGGTGGTGGAGCAGCTCTCTGAAATCCGTCGCAAGCATGGCCCCGACGCGATTGCCGGTCTGATCACCGCCCGTTGCACCAACGAGGAGCTCTATCTCTTCCAGAAACTTATGCGAACCGGGTTCCGGACCAACCAGTTCGACAGCAGTGCGCGCTATGGCCACCTCAACTTCGTCCATGCCTCCCGGCATGCATTGGGGATAGGGCGGAGCCCGAACGACTGGGAAGATCTGACGAAGGCCAAAGCCATCGTACTCATTGGCTCGAACCTTACGGAGACCAACCCGCTCACAGCCGTACGGATCAAAGAAGCGATTCGTGTCTATCAGGCGCAAGTGGTTGTCATCGATTCCGCCATCACGAATATGGCCAAGCTGGCATCCCATCCCTATCTCATCAGCCCTGGAACGGAAGGGCTCGTGATCAACGGACTTGTGAAAGCCACTCTGGAGCTGGGCTTGATCGATGAAGAGACCGCTAAGAAGCACCCGAAGGCTTTTGAGGCCTTGAAGGCCGCGGTGGCCCACGTTTCATTGGAGCAGGTGGCGACGCGGACCGGTATGTCGGTTGACGCCTTGAAAACCACTGCGGCGATCTTCGCCGAAGCGCCACGCTCCATCATTCTCTGTGCAGAGGGCATCGTCCGACAGCCCGACGGATATCAGAACGTCTTGAAACTGATGGATCTCGCCTGGGTCACCGGCAAGTTAGGCCAGCCTGGCTGCGGCGTGAATACGGTGACAGAGGAGCCGAACGAGCAGGGTGCCGTTGATATGGGCGTCGCCCCGGAATTCCTTCCCGGTCAGGCCTCGTTCAATGATCAGGTCGCTCGCGACCGTTTTGCAAAGGCGTGGGACGTGACGCTCCCGGCGGCTGGGTCCGGCGCGAATCTCGTCGAGATTCTCAATCGCTGCAAGAGTGGCCAGATCCGTGCGCTGTATGTGATCGGAGAAAACCCGCTCGCTACGTTGCCTGCATCGATGGAAGTTCGTGCGGCATTGGATCGACTGGAGTTACTCGTCGTTCAGGATCCGTTCATGACCGAGACTGCGCGTATGGCTCATGCGGTGTTGCCGGCTTGTACCTCTGCGGAAAAGGACGGCACCTTTACCAACCTGGAAGGTCGTGTTCTGCGCGTTCGCGAGGCTCTGGATCCGGTCGGGGAAAGTTTGCCGGACTGGCACATCATGACGGCATTGGCCAACGCGCTGGGCTGTCAATGGGAATATGAATCTTCGAACGACATTCAATCCGAGATCATGAAGTTGCTGCCCGGGTACTACAACCTCGGACAGCCTCGGAAGATCGTGCCGACGGTGGACCGCTATCTGTCGAACGGCTATGCCGTCGAAGTGGCAGCGCGTTATCGAGCCCCGGCTCTGTCAGACGCGAAGGTCCAGCGACCCTATGGGCTGTTGATGGGACAGATTCTGTATCATTCCGGCAAAATGTCCACGGAAGCTCCCGGGCTCATCAAGATCGCCCCAAATACCGGTCGACTCAGGATGAATCCGGAAGATATGAAACGGCTTGCTGTGAATGAAGGAGGTAAGGTGCGCCTCACGTCGGATCGTGGTTCGCTGCAAGTGGCGGTGCAGCCCGATCAGTCCGTCGCCCCGCAGACCTGCTTCTTTCCGGAGCATTTCAACGAGCCCCCGGTCAAAGATCTGATGTCGGTTCAGGTTGATCCGACCACCGGAGTTCCTTCGTTTAAGCGCATCGGCGTGACGGTCGAAAAAGCATAAGGGGAAGCAGGGAAACATCGATGCGTGTCACCGTACTGATCAAGAAAACTCTCCAGGCTGCGTTGTTTTATGAGATCTGGGATGCGATGAAGGTGACGTTTAAGCATATGTTCCACAAACCCATCACGTTCCAGTATCCACGGGAGCAACGCGTTCTTCCCGATACGCATCGGGGGGCACTGGCGCTCTTACGCTACGACGATCATCAGGAGCGGTGTGTCGGCTGTGATCTCTGCGAAGCCGCCTGTCCATCTCGCTGTATCAAAGTTATCAGTTCGGAAGATGCGGCGCGTCCGCTGCAGCGATTCGCCAGCGAGTTTTACATCGACATTACAAAATGTGTCTTTTGCGGCTATTGTGTCGAGGCCTGTCCCGTCAACGCATTAGCCATGACTAAGATGTATGAGTTTTCGACCCATGATAAACGTACTCTGCTGTTCGATAAGAAGCGGCTGTATGAAATCGGCGAGCGTCATCTCGACGATGCAAAAAAGTACTTATACGCGCATAATCAGGAACAGAACGTTGAGGAAAGCAGGGAGTATCGGTATTACTTCCCGCAATCGGTGTTGAAGCCGACTCAATCACCACCTAAGCATCTGGGCTGAATCGATCGATGG
>JBDSKU010000259.1:0-4233 GCA_039916745.1 Nitrospiraceae bacterium | reverse complement strand
ATCGGCACCTCACTGGGCTTCGACCCGGTGGCCAGGATCACCGAACCGGCCGACAAGACCATACTATCAATGGCAATCTCGTGGGGCGACTGAAAGACCGCCCGCGATTGATAGAGCGTGAACTTCGGATCGTGAAGCTGCTCAATGCGATAGTCGGCAAAATCCCGGACCAGACGATCCTTCCGATCCACGATCGCAGAGAGATCGGCCCGAACAGAAACCGGAGAAAGCCCGAACTCCTTCGCCCTCCTCAACAGGGCTGCCACCTCGGCAGACCGAAGAATGGCCTTACTCGGCATGCAGCCACGCAGAATACAGAGCCCTCCGAGCGGACCCTGATCGACAATCGCCACGTCGGCGCCAGCATCGCGCGCCGTTCGGGCCGCGGCATAACCAGCCGACCCGCCGCCGATGACGATGACATCGTGTGCCTTGCGCATGGAAACCGGACTCTGTGAATTCATTGTCTGTTCCCGCTATAGTTAGGACATCAGGAAGAGAAGAAAGGATACACGATGGTGCAGCCCGGTCGCTATCGGCACTATAAGGGCCACGAATATGAAGTGCTGGGGGTCGCACGACATTCCGAAACGGATGAGGAGTTTGTCGTCTATCGTGCGCTCTACGGCGAACACGGCCTCTGGATTAGACCGGCAACCATGTTCCTGGAGACGGTGACCGTTGACGGTCAGCCGTATCTGCGATTTCAGCTCATTCCTCCCATCTGACAGGATACTGGACCGTCCGGGCTTAAGTACTTACCGCTAGCCTCCGATAAAGACGTTACGAGGTCAGCTATGGCTATCATCCGTGCGGTCGGTGGCATCGCCAACATACACCCTGCGCTACCGGTATCCTCGCGCCCACCCGCCACTCAGGCTAGCACGGCCGATCGCGAGCATCGCTCAACGGGGCAGGAGGGCCAGAACGCCGACCATTCGGCACGCCTGGCTCAACAGGCGTATCAGCAACAGGCCCATCAACATTCTCTCCCTAAACCGGCGCTCCTGGCTCAGGACTTGATGACTTCGCCCGTCACATGGTTGCCATCCGACCGTACGCTGCTGGAAGCATGGACGGTCATGAAACGCAAAGGTATCCACCACCTTCCTGTAACGTCAATACATGGCACCCTGGTCGGATTGGTATCGGACCGCGATCTGCTGCCCTACGCACATGAGTTGGAATCTTCCGGCTCACCGGGGTCCTCTGCCGGACATACACTCGCACAGGTCATGAGCAATCAGGTACTGTCTGCCACCTCCACCACAGAGCTCCAAGAGATTGCCCGTATCATGCTCAGTGAACATGTCGGTGCAATTCCCATCGTCGACAACTCGCGTCACCCGGTCGGTATCTTGACCACCAGCGACATTCTCCGGGCCATCGTCCATCGAAGTCCGATCGAACTCTGGACCTAACCGGCCCCGATCCCAACCTGAGTCTTTCTGCACACTACAGGCCTGTTTCAGCATCCTGCTAGGTCAGCCAGGTCCATTGCGAAAATGTCGCAGCCTGCCCGACCGGCTTGCCCTCTGCATCCACGACATTCCAGATGAGGGCGTTCCCGACAAGAAAACGACGACCGGTCGACGTCACTCTTACCCCTCGATAGCTGTCGAAATAGCCTTGGGACTTGGCTTGCGCTAGCATCCCTTCGCGTTCGGCTCTATTGACTGGTTCGGCGGTGAACCGCGAAAGCGTCTGGACGAGCTGGTCCCAGGGCATCGCCCATAGGTCTAATGCCACCTGGTTGCCGTAGTTGAGGATGGGATCCGCTTCTGCTCCATGCGAGACGACGACGAACGGGCTGTGAAACAGCCGATGGGCCTGGACGTCCGCCTCGCCGATGCGCTCAATCAAGTCTCGGCTGGTCCAATGCCGATAGCTGTCCAGCAGCCGTTGAGTCCATTCGATAACGACAAGATCGGTCCACATCTGAGTCATGACGGCAGCATCCTCTGGTCGCGCCATTGGGAAGGGGCCCTCTTTCCCTCCATCGGGCGTTGGTACCACGTCCCGCGCCCCAACACAAGAATATGACGGGCGCTCTTGCACAGAGCCTAGTAGGACTCTGTATAATGTGCATCCTCTCGACGGTACCCGTCGAGAGAGACCGATCATTGAGGAGTAATCATGGCCGCCCAGACGCTATTCGAGAAAATATGGGAATCCCACGTCGTCCGGGCAGAACCGGATAGCACCACCCTGCTCTACATCGATCGCCAGCTGGTCCACGAAGTCACGTCGCCACAGGCGTTCGAAGGGCTCAAGCTTTCTGGCCGTCGGCCTCGACGCCCAGACGCCACGTTGGCCGTGCCGGATCATAACGTCCCGACAACCGACCGGAGCGTGGGGATTGCCGATCCCCTCAGCGCGATACAGATCCGGACGCTGGAGGAAAATTGCCGCGATTTTGGCATCACCCTCTTCGGCATGAACGACATCCGCCAAGGCGTGGTGCACGTGATCGGGCCCGAACAGGGCTTTACCCTGCCAGGGACGACCATCGTGTGCGGCGATTCCCATACCTCCACGCATGGCGCATTCGGCGCCTTGGCCTTCGGCATCGGCACCAGCGAAGTGGAACATGTGCTGGCCACCCAATGTCTGATACAGAAACGACCCAAGACCATGGAGGTCCGCGTCGACGGCACGTTGTCGGAACTTTGTTCGGCCAAGGATGTCATTCTCGCCATCATCGGCAAGATCGGCACAGCCGGCGGAACGGGCTATGTCATCGAATACACGGGATCGACAATCCGCGCCCTCAGCATGGAAGGACGCATGACGCTCTGCAACATGTCGATCGAGGGAGGCGCGCGTGCCGGAATGGTCGCGCCGGACGAGAAAACCGTCGCCTATATCAAAGACCGTCCATTGGCTCCAAAGGGCATGCTGTTCGAACAGGCAGTACAAGCCTGGCAGCACTTCAAGACCGATGCGGGCGCGGCATACGATGTGACCGTCATGATGAAGGCCGAGGACATCGCTCCGCAAGTCAGCTGGGGCACCAGCCCCGGGATGGTCACCGGCATCGATCAACGAGTACCAGACCCACGGACGATCACCGATGTAAATCAGCGCCAGTCAACTGAGCGGGCGTTGGAATACATGGGCCTCATCCCGAACATGCCCATCACCGACATCAAGATCGATACGGTCTTCATCGGGTCCTGCACCAACTCGCGCATCGAAGACCTCCGCCTTGCAGCCCAATTGGCCAGGGGCAAGAGCGTCGCCTCGGGAGTCCGGGCGATGGTGGTGCCTGGCTCAGGCCTCGTGAAACAACAGGCCGAACAGGAAGGGCTCGACCGTCTGTTCAAGGACGCGGGCTTCGAGTGGAGGGAAGCCGGTTGCAGTATGTGCCTGGCGATGAACGCCGACGTGCTTCAACCGGGAGAGCGCTGCGCCTCAACCAGCAATCGAAATTTCGAAGGACGCCAGGGAGCTGGCGGCCGCACCCATCTCGTCTCTCCGGCCATGGCCGTCGCGGCCGCCGTTGAGGGACATTTCGTTGATATCCGAACCTGGAAATAGAGGACCTATGCAAGCCTTTACCACCATGACCGGTCTGGTCGCACCGCTGGACCGCGTCAATGTCGATACCGATCAAATCATCCCGAAACAGTTTCTAAAGACCATCAAACGGACTGGGCTCCGCGAAGGCCTCTTCTACGATTGGCGCAAACAGAAGGACGGGTCGCAGGATCCCGCATTTTTTTTGAATCAGCCGCGCTTCCAGGGTGCCACGATTCTCCTGACGCGCGATAACTTCGGCTGCGGATCGTCGCGTGAACATGCGCCATGGGCGCTCCTCGATCAGGGATTCCGTTGCGTTATCGCCCCGAGCTTTGCCGACATCTTCTACAATAACTGCTTCCAAAACGGCATTCTGCCCATCGAGTTGAAAGCCGACGAGGTCCTCGCCATGATGAAGGACGTCCTCTCGACGCCGGGGTACCAACTGACCGTGGACCTGGGAAATCAGACGGTCACGACCCCGAATGGCACCACCTGCCGCTTTGAGATCGACCCCTTCCGCAAAGACTGTTTATATCGGGGTCTCGACGCCATCGGATTAACGTTGCAACATGAGGCCGCCATCGCGGCCTACGAGACTCGGCGGAAGGCCGAGGCGCCCTGGTTATTCGCCGACCTTCGATCGTGAACTGAGGAGATTGCCCCCATGAAGCTCTGGCGCCCGAAGCTCATGCTGATGATGTTCCTATT
>JBDSKU010000258.1:0-11665 GCA_039916745.1 Nitrospiraceae bacterium | reverse complement strand
TCGTTTAACACGGAATACAAGGTGGTCGTGGTCGCCACCTCCGATGGTACATTGATCGGAGATGTGCAGCCGCTTTCACGGTTGCAAGTCACCTGTATCGCCGAAGAGAACGGACAACGCCAAGCCGGCTCGTTCGGCGGGGGGGGGCGTGTCGGATTTGAGTTCTACCATGAGGGTGATCGGCATCTGCGGTTTGCTCGTGAAGCGGCTCGTGAAGCCATTCTCAATCTTTCTGCTGTCGACGCGCCAGCTGGTGTCATGCCGGTCGTGCTGGGGGGAGGCTGGCCGGGGATTTTGTTGCACGAAGCCATCGGCCATGGTCTGGAAGCGGACTTCAATCGTAAGAAGACCTCAGCCTTTTCGAACCTCCTCGGTAAACGAGTGGCCTCGGATATCTGCACGATCGTCGATGATGGAACCTTGCCGGGCCGTCGGGGCTCGCTCAATATGGATGATGAAGGGACTCAGACCGGTCGCACCGTACTCATTGAGAACGGGATTTTGCGCGGCTACATCACCGACAAACTCAATGCGCGGCTGATGGGCATTCCTCTGACCGGCAACGGACGGCGCGAGAGTTATCAAAGTGTGGTATTGCCGCGAATGACCAATACGTTCATGTTAGCTGGGCAATCAGACCCTGAGGACATTATTCGCTCGGTCGATCGCGGCCTGTATGCCGTGTCGTTCGGTGGCGGGCAGGTGGATATCACCAACGGGAAGTTCGTGTTTTCCGCCAGTGAAGCCTATTTGATAGAGGGTGGGAAGGTCACAAGGCCGGTCAAGGGCGCGACATTGATCGGCAGCGGACCGGAGATTCTCACCAAGGTCTCGATGGTCGGGCACGATCTCAAGCTCGACGAGGGCATCGGCACCTGTGGCAAAGACGGGCAGTCCGTTCCCGTGGGTGTCGGTCTGCCGACCATTCGAATCGATGAAATTACTGTGGGCGGGACGCAACGATGAGTCAGTCAATACAACAGCGGGATGGGTATAGTCAGCTCGCCATGGATCTCTTGGCCAAGGCGAAGCGCAGTGGGGCGACGGAAGCGGACATTATTATTGCCGACGGCGAAACATTTTCCGTGCAAGTCCGGTTAGGTGCCGTCGATCGTCTCACGAAAGCGCGGGAGAAGCATCTCGGGCTACGTGTCTTTGTCGGGAAACGCTCGGCCAGTACCTCAACGTCAGATTTTTCAGCGGATTCCTTGAATCAACTCGTGGCCGAAACCTGTATTTTGGCGAAGGCTGTCGTGGAAGATCCGGTATCCGGGCTGCCGGCTGCGGATCAGATGGCGGGAGAGAGGCCGGATTTAGATCTCTACGATTCAACCAGACTCAATACGGAGCAGCAGATCGATTTAGCGAAGCGGGTAGAGGCTGCCGCCATGTCTTCGGACGAGCGGGTGACGAACTCTGAAGGGGGCGACTTCGATTCCTCCTCGGGGCGCGTGGTCTTGGGCAACAGTCATGGCTTCCTGGGTGAGTATCAGAGTTCCAGCTTTTCAATGGCGGCATCGCCTGTCGCGACCGATCCGGAGACCGGAGCCATGCAGCGAGACTCCTGGTATGCCGTGCAGCGGAAGTTTGCCAAGTTGGATTCCCCTGAAGCGGTGGGACTGGAAGCGGCGCGGCGGACGGTTCGAAAACTTGGGGCGAGGAAGGTGGCGACTCAACGGGCTCCTGTCATTTTCGATGCTGAGATGGCCGGAAGTCTCATGGGGAATCTCTGTAGCGCGGTGTCCGGCTACTCGCTCTATAAAGGGGCTTCATTTCTAGCAGGGCAATTGGACAAACCGCTGGCCCCTGAGTATGTGACGGTCTATGACGACGGACGAGTGGTCGGAGGGCTGGGCTCTCGACCGTTCGATGGCGAAGGCCTCCCGACCAGAAAAACGACTGTGGTGGAGCGAGGGGTGTTGAAGAACTACTTGCTCGATACCTATTCCGGACGGAAGCTTGGTATGGCGTCGACCGGCAACGCCTCCCGCAGCGTCGGTGAAAATCCTTCGGTCGGTCCGACGAATTTTTATCTCGCGCCCGGGATGAAGACGGCGCAAGACATTATCAAGACGGTGAAGCAGGGGCTCTACGTCACGGACCTCATTGGTTTTGGCATCAATATGGTGACCGGCGATTACTCACGGGGCGCTGCCGGGTTCTGGATCGAAGAGGGCGAGTTGGCGTACCCTGTAGAAGAGATTACGATTGCGGGTAACTTAAAAGAGATGTTCGCGGGGATCGAGATGATCGGCAACGACCTCGTGTTCCGTGGGCGTATTGCCAGTCCGACGATCAAGATCGGTGAAATGACGATCGCCGGGAGTTGAGACCGTGGGGAGGAGCGACAGGATGCGACAGGTATGGGCGTTGATGGTTCTTGTGCTGCTTCCCGCTCCTAGCTTCGCCGCAGATTTTCGGGTGACGAGCCCCACGATCAAAGAGCAGAGCATGATCGGCAACGAACATGTCTTTAACGGTTTCGGCTGCGCCGGCCGTAATGTGTCACCGGAGCTGAAGTGGGAGCATGCGCCAAAGGACGTAAAAAGCTTTGCTGTGACGGTCTATGATCCTGACGCGCCGACAGGAAGCGGTTGGTGGCATTGGGTGATCTTCAACATTCCTCCCGGCGTCACGTCCCTTTCGGTGGGCGCAGGTACGCCGGATGGCAGCAGCGCACCGCAGGGCACGGTGCAGAGTATCACCGATTTCGGTCAGCCGGGGTATGGCGGTCCCTGCCCACCTCAAGGCGATAAGCCCCATCGGTATATTTTTACGGTCTATGCCTTGAAAGTGGATCAGCTCCCGCTCAAGAAAGAGGCGTCTGGCGCGATGGTGGGGTACTATCTGAATCAGAATGCGTTAGGGAAAGCCTCCCTCACCGCCGCGTATGGACGATGAGTTTTTATGCAACCAGTCGCTTGAAACAGTGACTAAAGGAACCACTCACCATGCCGCTTGATGTCGAACTTGGAAAGACGATGCTCCAGTTGATTACGTCGAGATACGACGACCGGCATTGGCGTAAGAAAATTGAAAAGACGCTGGGTTTGCCGCAGTCAGGCGTCGGGGATCCTGCACAACAGCAGATCTTTATGTATCTCAAGATCGGGCTCAAGGCCTATAAATCGCGCCGCGCAGATCCGGATTCCTGGATCGTCGGAGGATATGCGACGAAAGAGATTATCGACCGAGCGAAGTTCCAGCCCCAGGTGGTCGGTCCCGACATTACGAAGGATGAGGTCTCGTTTCTCGGCACCGATCCCGGGAAAGAGATTGATGAAGCCTGGTGGGACGAGATGGTTGTGTCCTGGTTCGATGTGCCAGAGGAAGAAAAGCTGGTCGAAGAAGAAGGTGGCGAAGCCGCCGAGTCGGAGTCCTCTGCCGAGATGAAAACAAAAGCCTAGGATCGCCGATCGGGAGGATGCGTGCCGCCGCAAGACCTCCTGAATCACCCAACTACGCCTCGCGTGCTCTCAGCCTGTAAACTCGCCGAGCCTCGAACAGTACAGGCTTCGCCGTTGCGACTGCAGAGCAACGGTCGCAGGCTGCGGCAAGTTGTGTCCCGATTCATCCGGTCAGCGGCGGCAACGATCCTCCCGAACGACTTTGAGAAAGAAACGGAGCCCAGGGGACTGGCTCAGCCGTTTTCGGCGGTGCCTGTCCCGCTCCCAGACCGCTGCCCGCTGCTGCTTCTGCTCTTGCCAGCGCCCTGCTGGCTCGCCTTCACGCTCAGCCACGCTTGGCACAGAAACTTAGCTCCGTTCCGACCAATGGTCGAACGGAGCGTCGAACAGTCTGTGCCACCCGCTGGGAGCTGGCCGCATGACTTCGCTAGCCAGCATTATTCATGACGGTTCGTGGCGAAATCGCGCAGTCGCCATGCGAGACAGGCGCGAGGAGCCGTGAGGAAGGGAGGCATACTTGAAACAGTATGTTGACCGACCGAATGGCGAGCCCGCCTGTCTGGACGTCGGGCTACCGCGTCCAGGCTTGTCGCAGCGGCGAATCCGCGATTGCAGTGGAAGCGCTCATGAATATTGCTGGCTCGGGCGAGACTCAGCAGGGCGCTGATGCACGCATCAGCAGCAACGGGCGTCGTTGATGAAAAAAGGTGGTATGCAGGAAGAGTTTGTTGAGGTGGAGGTGCTACCGTGGCTTAACCACCCCCGCACCTCCCGGAGCGACCCTTTCGGACTTCGCTGAGCGGATCAGGAGGATATTGGGGCTGCTTGCGCTGGGTCAGACTGCATGGTTCTGCCGCTGTTTTGCTCCGCAACTTTAAACATTGACTTGCCATCGCCTCCAGCGACCGCACCGACGAGGTCCGCTCGAACGAGAGATTATGCATCATCGGCATCTGGAGGAACTGTAAGCCCGATGCACCGAACTACGTCGAATGAGATCTTCTTATTTTCGTCAATGGACATGGAAAGCCACTCAGTCATTTCATTAAGTCCTAGGAAATGGTGCATGATGAATTCTCCAACTTTGTCGGTATCGAAAACCACTTTACGGGTTATCTCACGAGTGGAACGACCGTCAGGCCAACTAATGCGTGTTTGGCAGAGAGCCAACGTCTTTAGGACGTATGTCGGCGCTTCGGTACGAGCAAAAAAGAACAATTCAGGGAGAGCGGCGCAGAGAACAGGAACGTATTTACGCACCTCGTCGATTTCAAATAGTTCGCGGGTATCGTCTTCGTAGCCATGGAAACTTATCTCGACCTTACCCTGGCATTGATAGGCCAACTCCTTTGTTATTCGAAGGCGGTCGAAGAATTTCCTTGGAGGGACTATATCAAGAGCCTTCACTTCGGAGCGATCAATAATGAAATGGATGTATGATGAGTCAACTATCATGTTGTTGATCGCCCAGTAGGCTTGCAGGTTGGAAAGATTATCTTGGAGAGGAGGAAGAATTTTTTCGATTGCACCCTTGGCTTCGCGCAGCTTGTTGACGAGGGGAATTGTTATCTTCCATCCGGCTTCAGTCATCTGCACTTCGGTAGGCACGAACCTGACCCAATAGCATTCCTCGGACTCGGAGTGGCAGATAACAATGAGGACAGGAATAGGATAGTTCGACAGATAGTTGAAGTGTTTAAGTTCGCCACGGTACACATAGCCCCAACGGTTCTTTTCCTGAAAAAATGACTTTCCGCACTTGATTTGCACGGCGAGCATCTGTCCAGTAACGAAGCCGCTTGGCGTAATGACTTCAACTTGCCCATCAATACCGAAGTCGTGCTCTTGATGGTTCCGCTTGAAAAGCCAACCGAAAGTCTCATTGACTATGCGGGATAGTATATTGACTCCGTGTTCACCCTGTTGCGCCGATCGAGGAAATTGTGGGTAGTCGCTAATCATGGTGCTTAACTATTTAGTGTACTGACCGGCCTAGTATGCAGATGTCGCGTGCCAACTCTCGCGCAATTCTTCTGTTGGTTCATAGATTTGGCAACTCTATCCGCAACATTGCGGTGCATATAGACCGGCATAATACCGTTATAGCTGTGGAGGGCTCAACCCTTGAACGAGCCTTGGAATGAAGTGATGGACACGGGGGCCTTAACCATGGGGTGGTCCTGTAAGGCGCACGGCCAACAGCGAAACACCCGTTTGCAGCCTTGCTCCATCGCATCATGGCGCTGCCGGAGCTGTACACCCTTCGTCAGCCGAGGCTTTTCCTGATCGAGGCGGTAGTGCGGTTTCTGGTGTCTTATAGATAGGGCTAGGCCTTGAGGCGAGGGGTTGTCGAAATGGGTTGGTGCCGGATGAATCGATGAGACGATCTTCGTTCTGCTTTCGCATATCTCTGGCAGCTTCAGTTTTCGATGCAGGCGAAGTCATCGTCCTCTGCGTCAAGTGAGGATGGTTGGGCTGGCTGCGACTTGCGAGGGGTTGCATGGCCTGTTGCTGCGGTCGCCGAAGGCGATGGCGAGCACTGTTCGAAGTTCCGTTCGGATGCAATCCAGAACGGAACGAGTTGCACAGCCAAGCGGCGGCCAGGCTATGCGGCCTAACCCCTAGCCCAACTATCCGAACAGATCCATTTGGGTAGGCTGCGGCGGTTCGATGTCTAGCGTGGGTGCAGCAAGCGGTGTCGCTGTGGTGGGTTCGGCTGGTTTGGTATTACGGTCCAGAAACTCTCTGAGTTTTTTGAAGTCTTCACGAAGCGGTTCGAGCATGCTGCCTTGGTGCAAGGCCGCGGCTGGATGCAGCAGGGGGAAGAGCACAAAGTCTTTCATGTAGAATGCCTGCCCGCGAACCTTGGTAATTCCTACCTTTCGTTCCAGCAAGGTTTGCGTCGCCCAATTTCCCAACGTGCACACGAGTGTGGGACGGATCATGGCAATCTGTTGCATCAAAACGGTTTGCACGTCTCGACTTCATCCGGTTCCGGGTCGCGGTTGTTCGGGGGGCGGCATTTGATGACGTTCGCGATGTAGATGTCGCTACGGGCCAATCCTGCGGATTGGAGCAAGTCATTCAAAAGTTTTCCTGCCGCCCCGACGAACGGTTCCCCCTGCTGGTCTTCATAGAATCCCGGCGCTTCCCCTACGAACATCACGCTCGCATGCGGATTTCCCACACCGAATACGACTTGGCGCCGACCGAGTTTGGCGAGCTTGCACAGCTGGCAATTATGGAGAGACTTCGCAAGTTCCTGAAGGGGCGTCGTGCTCATGATGGAATGGAGCCATGAGGAATATGGCCGATATCTTAGGAAGATGAGCCAATGATGTCAATGTACGTCAGAAGCAACAGAGTGCATGAACGCGGTAGCGCGTGACCTGGTCAGTATGGAGACAATGTGAATAATGATGAAGATGGAATGTGTCGTGAGGATGGTCAAAAAGGTCTTCCGGCGAGGCCGCAGCGAGTGAAGTCCCGAGGCGTACCCTCCGGGTATGTTGAGGGTCTGAACGATGCGAGAACGAAGCCGGAGGCCTTTTTCACCATCCGTCTACTCGACTCAGTAGCCTTTGGCTGCCAGACAGGTATCCCTCATGGCATTGATGCTTGATAACCCATGCAGGGCGCGCGCGTGGTCGGCAGGGCTTTGGGGGCCTGGGCCGAAGGGAAAAGGTGCGCTCTGGTTGTAGAACTGGTTTTCGTTCGCTAGCCTCGCCTTGTACTCGCACTCCATATAATCCCGTTCCACATCTCGCTGACTCAGCCCCTGCGGATTGCCTCCATGCTCAGCGGAGCTGGGCGCGCATCCGGCGAACATCAGCATAATGACTGCTAGCAAGGCGCGTTTCACCAATGATTGTCGCATACTCATAGCCCTACCATTGGATATTGCCCTCGTCAAGCGGGCCTATTGGAGCGCGATGGCATCGGCGCAATGGTTGCCACTGACAATCGCGCTTTCGAGGTTGGGCGGCCATCCGGTATCGGTCCAGGCTCCAGCCACGAGCAAGTTGGCTATCGGACTCCGTTGGATGGGGCGATGCAATTTTGTGCCGGGCTTGAGTGAGAGGATGGTGTTGGGCATCGTTCGGCGGTGAATGGGCCCGAGCTTGCATCCGGGGCGGAGAAGTCCCAATGACCTGAGCATGTCAGGAATGAGTCCATTAAGGTTGGAGTCCGGTCGAGTCTGCGCAAGTTGATTGTCGGTTGTGATCAGGGAGAAGTCTGTACGGTCAGGCGTTGCCGCTGTGACGAGCACCGAGTGAAACGGGGTATCGCCTAAGAGGATAAGGCGAGGGGAGGCACAGGGCTGCTCGGCTTGCAGATGCAAAAGGATGCTGTCTTGCGAAACCAATTCCGCAAGTTGCTGAAAGTAGGCGTAGCGGGTCAGCCATCGTTCCGGAAGTAATGGCGTGAGTTGCTGCGGGGGCAGGGCAGCGATATACCAATCGGCCTGAAGCAGTGACCCATTTTTCAACAGGACGCCTGTGATGTGATCTCGCTCATACCGGAACTGTGCCGAGTCGGTATTGCGTAAGATGGTCGCCCCACTCGTCGTCAGCCCCTCGGTGATGGGTTGTATCAGGCAGGTGTGCAGCGAGTCCTGGACAACCGAGATGCGGCTATCGTGACGAGTGCTCAGGAACAAGGGTCGCAACGATGTGATGACGGCATCGGCGGACAGCGCAGAGAGTTCATTGCCCGTCAGCCAGCGCGCGAGAGGATTCCAGACGATACGGCGCGTCTGCGCGCTTTGTCCGATTGACGCGAGCCATTCATCGGCGGTGCGCTGTTCAAGGTCGGCAGGCAGGCGCTCATCGCCCTCCCACAGCCGCTCCAACCGGGATACCAATCGCCATCGTTCCTTCCAGGGGAGGCCTGTAAACATCAGCAGGCTTACCCAGGTATGAAAGGGGGCGGGGAACCAGGCCTTGGGATAACGGGCGACGGTATTCTCGTCGAGGCGAAATTCTAGGGGGATGTCGAGTTGTGCCGACTGTCGACGATCGGCATGGAGGGAACGTAGTAAGGCATGCGTTGCGTGATGGCAGCCGAAGACCGTGAGCGGTTCAGGGCTGTCGTGCAGAGGCGTACCAGCGGGGGCACCTGGCACGAGTGGCTGAGGGGCGACGATCGTGACTTGATAGCCATGGCGGATGAGACGATATGCGGCGGTGAGACCGGCCGGGTCTCCACCGAGAATCACGACGGACTGAGCATGCGTGGGCGTCACGAGAATTTTGAGCGGAGCCAGACTCCGGCGGCAAGGGCCAGCCGATGATTGGTTGAGAGTCGGACTCGAGGGCCGAAAATCTGATGTCCCGGTTCCTCGATTTTTTTCAGGATGCGGAAATAGACCGCCCGCATAATTTCCGAGACGGTCAGCGCGCGCCGGTCATGCGCCGGCAGGGACTCGAACGCCGCTTGTGCCTTGGCGTAGTACTCATGGGCTCGTGCGGCCTCGAAGGAGAGCAACGCGCGGAGCGCGGCATTTTCCTTCCGTTGAAGGATCATCTGTTCTGTGCATCCGAATTGTTGTAGGTCTTCCTGCGGCAGGTAGATGCGGCCCTGGGCTGCGTCGGTTTCGATGTCCCGTAAAATGTTCGTTAGTTGGAATGCCATGCCGAGAGCAACGGCATAGTCTTGGGCCCTGGCTGAGGTCGGCCCGAAAATATGCAGACAGATGAGTCCGACCACCGATGCGACGCGATAGCAGTAGAGCGAGAGATCTTGAAACGATGCATATCGTGCCGCCGAGAGGTCCATGCCCACGCCCTTAATCAGTTCCTCGAAATAGGCTTGTGGGATCGATAGCTGTCTCACATGGGTGGCCAGGCTTATGGTGACCGGGAAGGTCGGTGTGCCTTGATAGGCCGCCTCCAGCTCATTCCACCACCGTTGCAACTCATCCTGGGGATTGCTGCCTGCCGGGGGTTCATCGACCGCGTTATCGACTTCCTTGCAGAAGGCGTAGACCGTGTACATCGCCGCGCGCCGTACTCGTGGGAGGAAGAGGAATGAATAATAGAAATTACTCCCGCTCTTCTTAGTGAGAGTCGTGCAGTAGGCTTGCGCGTCGGTCGAGGAGAGTATGGTCATGGCATTAGTGATGAGGTTGTGGCTCCAGGCGACTGGCCATGGAGTCGCGCACGGGGTAATGGCCTGACGGATGGAGGATGGCGGCCAACAGTTCAATCCCGTCAATCAGGCGCGGGCCCGGCCGGCTAAAATATGAGGAGGCGTCAACGAGGAATGTATGCTCTCTCAGTTTTGAGGGGATGTGCCATTGACCAGGTTGCTGCATGAGCTGGGATAGTTCAGTGTGGGTTCGTTCAACCGAGAAACCGCAGGGCATGACGATGAGCACGTCCGGGGACGCGGCGACGATGTCGTCCCATGTCACCACGCGCGAAGGGGTGCCAGGCTGCGCCAGGACATCCTGTCCGCCTGCGAGCTGGACCATCTCAGGGACCCAATGACCTGCAATATACAAGGGAGAGAGCCATTCGATGCAGACCACGCGAGGGCGATGCGAGAGACCCTGGACGCGAGTGCGAACGGCTTCGAGTCGCTCTCGCAACTGTGAGGCGAGACGATGGCCCTCTGCCGACCGGCCGGCCGCGTCGCCGATCCTGACGACGTCATCGATCACTTCGTGGACTGTCCCGGGGTTCAATGTCAGGACGGTCGGTTGGTGAGGCATGGCTCGAAGAGCCTCATGAAGTTGATCCGGTGTGACGGCGCAGACATGACAGAGGTCTTGGGATAGGATCAGATCGGGGCGCGAGTGGCACAAGCGATCATGGTTCAGCCGATAGAGCCGCTGGCCAGAGGCCACGAGCTGAGCGACTTGTCGATCGATCTCAGCGCTGGCCAGCCCATGAGGAGGAATCATCGGCTCAACCATGATGGGCACGTTCCTGACCGATGGCGGGTAGTCGCACTCATGACTGATTCCAACCAGCTCCTCGCTCAGACCGAGCGCGGCAATCACTTCTGTGGCACTGGGAAGCAGCGAGCAGATTCTCATATTACTCGGTTCTTATGGGGCGGGCCATAACCGCTCACGGAGTTCGCTGAGCCGAACCTGTGCGAGACTCGGGGTTATGGTATGGGCTTCATGCAGATCTTGGATCGTGTGCGTGTTCGCCACGGCGAGGACCTTCATCCCAGCAGTTTTCGCGCTGCGCAGGCCGGGGATGGAATCCTCGATCACCAAGCATGACTCTGGGGCGATGGTCTGTTTCGGGCGTTGTCGATTCAAGGCGTCGAGGGCATGGAGAAATGGCTCTGGATCAGGTTTTCCCTTGGTAACGTCTTCGGCGCCAGTGATGTGGAGAAACTCTTTGCGAAGCCCGGCCTGTTCGAGAATGAATTCGATCTCATGGCGGAGGGCGCCGGATGCAATGGCTAAGGGGTACGTCGCAGCGGCCTCCTGCACAAATTCGCGCACACCTGGGAAAATAACCAGATGTCTCTTCACCGATTCCAGGTAGGCCTGGGCTTTCCGTTGCATCAATGTCGTGATGGCCGCGAGATCGGTGGGACGCTGATGTGCGGTGAGTGCCGCGAGAAAGCAGCCTCGATCGTCATAGCCAAGGTAATTGGCGTAGTAGTCGGACTCAGTCAGGCTGATGCCGATTTCAGCGAGCGTCTGGCGGAAACCAGCAAAATGGAGGGGTTCGGTGTCTGCGATGACTCCATCAAAGTCAAAGATGATGGCTGAGAGTGTGTTCATGAGGATCGTTCGAAAATGTTAGCATGACCACAAGATATAAAGCGGGCGGATTATAACACAGGAAGACTGACTGAACAGTCGAGAATGTGCCAGGCTTGGCAGCCAGATGCGCCGGAGAAACGGGAGGATTAGAACTTCAAGCGGAGGTGTTTCTCCGATACCCAACCCTTCGCCCCTTCATCTGTGCGTACCTGGTACATCCAGCCGCTCGGCTGCAGATCGCCGTCGAGGACTGTCAGGGGCGCTCCAAAACGAACGACCGGACCCGGCTTGCTGCCCGCTGCGTCGGCGAACAACGGACTGCTTCCACCGAGAGCCGTTTCGTCCATCGTGGTCGTGACTTTCTGTCCTTCGCTGAATATCGGAGCGGAAGAAGTCGTGGCTGGTGCAGCGGGTTTCGCGGCGGCTTGAGGTGGTGTCATTGCCGGAGCCGCCTGGGGGGCAACAGCAGTGGGGACCGAGGCTGAGGGGGTTGGCGCAGGCACCGGCTCCACATCACTTGGATTGG